>CAZWZZ010000684.1:0-4062 GCA_964638395.1 uncultured Caldilineaceae bacterium | reverse complement strand
AGAGTTATCCACAGATTTACACAGATATTCACAGATTTTTATCAGAATTTGATACGATCAGTGACAATCGGTGTCTATCTGTGGACCCTGGAACTCTTTTAAAACAGTCTCTCAGGATCAAATTATGTTAATGTATATTGTCGAGCTAACCGCCCGGCCCGTCGGAAAGGGAGATCATTCAACAATGGCAGAGTTGAAAGCCAAAAAAAATGAGGCCGGCGTTGCGGAGGTTCTCAATAGCGTGGCCGATGAAAAAAACGGGCGGATGGGGACCTGTCCTCCCCGCGGGAGTTGGTCAAGCAGTCGGCGGGGTATGTGGCCGAAAGTTATGGGTAGCGGCAAAGATCAATGACCCACTCACCCCCCCCGTCAACTTTCCTCAAAAACTACACGTGGGAGCCGGGAACCTACGACGAAATGTGGAACCGGCAGGTCCAGCCCCATTGGCAACCCTTTATACAGGCCATCGAGGGCCTCGGTTCGCGGGCGTTGGAGCGCCGCCAGCAGGAGGTCCATCGCCGGCTGCGCGAAAATGGCGTCACTTACAATGTCCACGGCGACCCGGACAACCAGCAGCGGGTCTGGCCGTTGGATATTGTGCCGCTGATTATCGCTCCTCAGGATTGGCAAATCATAGAAGCCGGCTTGCAGCAGCGGGCCGAGTTGCTCAACCTGATCTTGACCGACATCTACGGTCCCCGGCGGCTGGTCCAGTCGGGCCACCTGCCGCTGGAACTGGTTTTTAGCCACGACGGATTTTTGCGTCAGTGTGACGGCCTCGCCCTGTCCGGCTCCCACCAGCTCATCATCTACGCCGCCGACCTGGCCCGTGGCCCGGATGGGCGGATGTGGGTCCTCGGCGACCGTACCCAGGCCCCCTCCGGCGCGGGCTATGCCCTGGAAAATCGGACGGTGATGACGCGAGTCATGGGCAGCCTCTTCAAAGAGAATAAAATCTACCGTCTTTCCAACTTCTTCCGCGATTTCCAGGCCGCCCTGACCGACCTGGCCCGCCATCGTGTCCGCTCCCCTCGGACGGTGATTATGACTCCCGGCCCTTACAGCGAAACCTATTTTGAACACGCCTACCTGGCCGCCTATCTGGGCTATACCCTGGTTCAGGGGGATGATCTGACCACCCGCGAAGGGCACATCGCCCTGAAATCGTTGGAGGGTCTCGATCCGGTCGATGTCATCCTGCGCCGGGTGGATGATCTCTTTTGTGATCCGCTGGAGCTGCGGGAGGACTCGCGGTTGGGGGTGGCCGGGCTATTGGAGGCCGCCCGCCGCCAAAATGTGGCCATCGTCAACCCCCTCGGCAGCAGTGTGCTGGAAAATCCGGGGTTGATGCCCTTCTTGCCGGGGCTGGCCCGCTATCTGCTGGGTGAAGATTTGATCCTGCCTTCGGCAGCAACGTGGTGGTGTGGGCAGCCGAAAGAGTTGGATTATGTGTTGGCTAATATGGAAACGTTGGTTATCAAAAGATTGGCCCGCCAGCCGGGAACGCGGACGATTTTTGGCCAACAGTTGAGCCGCACAGAGCTGGAGTTATTGAGTCGCCAGATCAAAGCGCAGCCCCACCTCTACGTCGGTCAGGAGGCGGTCAGCTTTTCGACCACGCCGACGTTGGTCAAAGGGAAATTGGAGGCTCGCCACACGGTGCTGCGTTCCTTTTTGGTGGCCCGTCACGACGGGTACACGGTGATGCCCGGTGGTCTGACCCGCAGCGCCCCGCGCCGGGGGGATTTGGTCGTCTCCAATCGAACCGGCGGCATCAGCAAGGATACCTGGGTCTTGACCAACGAAGTGCCGAAGCATACCAGCCTGTGGCTGCAAGCGGGGCGCATCGAGCAAGCCTACCGCAGCAGCGCCCATCTGCCCAGCCGGGCCGCCGAAAATCTCTTTTGGGTAGGCCGCTACGCCGAGCGGGCCGAGGCCACAGCCCGGCTGCTGCGGGTCATTTTCACCACCATCAGCGACGGGGGACCGTTTGGCGAGCCGGATGAGGTCGAGGCGGCCATGCTGCCCAATCTGCTGCAAGCTCTGACCCAGGTCACGATGACCTACCCCGGCTTTGTGGGCAAGGGCAGCCGGAAGCGGCTCGACCGCCCCCGCCGGGAGCTGCTGGCGGTCACGCTGGATGGGGAGCGGGCCGGCAGTCTGGTCTCGAACCTACAGGCGATGTTGCGGGCGGCGATGGCCGTGCGGGATTTGTGGTCCACCGACACCTGGCGAGTCATCACCGACATCGAGCGGCCCTGGCACGACTTGCGGCAGCAGAACCAGAGCGCCGATTTGTCCGCCCTGCAAGAGCGGCTCAACCGGCTGGTGACAACGCTGATGGCCTTCGCCGGGCTAAATTCGGAGAGTATGACCCACGAGGCCGGCTGGCTACTGCTGGATATTGGCCGCCGCCTGGAGCGGGCGCTGCTGACTATCGCCCTCATCCGGGCCACCCTCAGCTTTAGTTATGACGATGCCGGAAACCATCTGATTTTAGATGCGCTCTTGCGAACGACGGAGAACGTCATTACCTACCGCCGCCGCTATCGCTCCTCGCTCCAGATTCAGACTGTCCTCGATCTGCTGCTGCTCGACCCGACCAACCCTCGTTCGTTGGTATACCAATTAGATAGGCTCCAGACCCACATCGCCCAACTGCCCCGCGACCGGGTGGCCTACCGTCTCAGCGAGGAAGAGCGGTTGGTTTTGGAAGCCTCGACTCGCCTCCATCTAACCGACATCACCAACCTGACCCAGACCGCTCCCGGCCACTCTGTGCGCCAAAATCTGACCGACTTTATGGCTTATTTGACCGACCGCCTGAGCCATCTATCTAACGTCATCACCGGTCACTATTTCACCCACATCCAAACCCCGCACCAGATATTAACCACCGCCAGCCCGGAGTTACCGGCGGAGGCAACGGGTAGCAGTGGGCGCCGGGTGGCTTAGGAAGAAACGTGGCGATGATGATGCTCCCCTTGCCACTTGTGCCTACAGAGACCGGGGGGATGCCACGAGTGCCCCTCGTCCCCCCGGTCTCCGTGGGGATGCCGCCCGAACACCCCCGCCGCCGGGAGAGGGGCGCGTCCTAAATTTTAGGAGATAGCATCCTGAGTAGCCCTGAGTCTTGCCCAGGGCGTATCGAAGGGTGCGGCTAAGGGGAGAGGTTTGGTCAACCCGCACCCGCCACCCCAACAGCGCCTGCCCCCCGCCAGCAGGCCGCGAGTCCACGCTCCGTGAGGTTGTGATTCACAGCGGTTTTGTTGTATACTGAACTGAATCAATACTCAGAGAGTTTCAGATGACAAAATTAACTTTCAATCAGAACAATTTGCCCAGTTCGGAGCAATTTCAAGAGCTACTGGAGCAGTCGGAAAAGCGCGGCTCTATTATCGACGACTTATTGTGGCTGCTTCGCCGCTTGGTTGAATTTGAGCAAACCTACAACCTATCGTCAGACGTATTTTACGCTCGCTTTATGCGGGGAGAGATGGGCGACGATTTGGACTTTATCAAATGGGCCGGGCGGTATGAATTGTATCTCGAAACACGGCAGGAGCTTGACTCAAAACTGATCGATACAATGGCTGCCTGATGTTGAAGCGTTACTTGTACCGGCTCTACGATACGATTATCTCTCGCGGCGATGTGACCGTCGAGTTCCTGACCTTTGATGACCAATCGGGGCGGCGCGGTTCGATTGAAGGTCAGATCAAGTTTTACGATGGATCGATCCTCGATTTTGATGAAGTGCTAACCCTCCGTAATGATGAACTGGTCAAGTTGCGCTATGCCTATCATTACCAAGACTCCGCCGGAACGTTGATCTTTCGGTACGACAACGCCCCACACTACCCCGATATACCGACATATCCCCACCACAAACATATCGGTGACGATGTCGAAGCCGCCGAAGCCCCTGATCTAACGGACGTTCTGCGAGAAATCACCGCGCTCCTGTATCCAGAATAACCCTTTGGAAGGCTGGAAGTATGGAAGGGTGGAAGGGTGGAAGGGTGGCTCTTGGTCTGAGAACCAGCCTTCCAAATCTTCCAA
>CAZWZZ010000683.1:0-4065 GCA_964638395.1 uncultured Caldilineaceae bacterium | reverse complement strand
AATAAATTCAATAACAGGACTTACGCAAAACGCATCCTGAGTAGTCTGTATCCCTATGAAGGGTGCCGCTTGCATCGTTGGCATCTCTCAATACGTCTTAATAAGGCTACTTGGGATGCCAACTGTGTAAGTCTTGCTGGAAATATGCTTCATTTTCTGGCGTTAGCCCAAAATTTTGCCAAGCCTTGTTTTTCTCGGTTTGATTCCAGTAGCGATAATCATTTGAATCCCAAAAGAGAAATCGAGTGTGGGTCACTTCGCCCACCGGTCTATACCCTATCTTCATATCTGCTTTAAGCGCCGGGGTATTCTCTTTTCGGACGATCATAACGCCACGGTCATAATCATTGTTTCGCAGGAAGTTGAGACAATGGGCAGCCAAAATTTTGCCAACGCCTCTGCCGCGATAATTGGGCGATACAAAATGCGTGTGTATATAGGCTTCTTTGGGAGTGATGGGTATCTCAATCTGCATAAGGTCATCTGTAAGTTGAGGACTGATCCAACTACAGCCTATAGGTTTATCATCGTGCCAGGCAACGACGCCGATACCGCCCGTATCATAAACTCGGCCAAGCCACTCGATATGGCCCGGAATGAAATGGGATAAACCCTCGATAGCCTCCAAAGCAGAAATATCCTCGGCTCGGTTTATTTGACGGATGCTCAGGCCAAGTTTATTGACAGACGAACCAATCTTATCCAAAGGATGGGCAAGAATGAGATAATCGAAACGATTATAAAAAATTCGCCCGATGACATAAGTCAGCCGTTTTATCCCTTTACTGAGACCATCTTCATCGAAGGTTTTTTGCACATCGGCGATATACGTGAATAGCCGGTTAGATAGATAGAGGAAATCAGAAATCAACTTGTCACCCAAAGTGTTAGCAAAAAAAACCTTTTAACGTGTTGGGAACGGACTACGGCACTTGATTTGCTTGCCGCTGGGGGGAGGGATCGGCGTAATCTCTTTTTTGGCGCTCCTCCGATTTCATAAACAGGCGTATGGAGCGCTGTAAATCGCCGACGAACGGGCCTGGGTCACGCCAGGAAAAGATAGCATACCGTTTGCGCCCCCGCAGGGATTGCCACCATTCTTTCAGGGTCAATTCTTTGCGGCGCCAGTAGAATAGCGCCGATTGTAAATCGCGCCGTAAGAATATCCACTTGACCCCCCCATAAGTTTGTTGCCTTTTGGTTGGGAGTGGCAACCCAACCGTATCACAGTATATGTATAGCTTAACACAGCTAAAATAGATTAACCGTAAAGTTTACGTATAGATCACCGGAAATAGCATAGGATATTTGTACTGTAATTGTTTGATATGCTTTAACACTGTGAAAAGACAAACAAACGTACCTCTGGAAGCCTGTTTGTTTTATCAATGACTATTTATCGAGCTGAGAAGGGATGATTTTTTGTTGAATTTTGATTTGGTTTAGTTCTACGAAATTATCGTCGTTAGTGAGCGGTAACCTGGCTCCGCTGATGGCGTCATACAGCCCGGCAATTAGTCGATACTCACCGTCGGGTAAATCGGCGGGTAAATTTAATTGATAGGCATCAATCACGATTTCGCCGGGCAGCCATGTGGTGGTTGGAGCAGCACCGTTCTGTGGTTGGGCATCCACCTGAGCCACCACCTGCTGCTCGCTATTGAGCAACTGGACGAAAACGGTGTAGTTGATGTCTAATTCGGCTTCGGCTTGCCAATAAAGAGTCAAGGGTAAAACATCGCTTGGGGCTAGAGTCGTCGTCGGCAGATCATAGCCGAGCAGCTTGAGTACAGGCTCTTGCCCCCACGTGACCTCGAGTGGCTGGTTGATCACCGGCAGTTCAAATTGTCGGGATCGCTGGTCAAGGTCGATGGTGGTCAACGCAATCGGGGTGGTGGAGTCAAGCGCCACGCTTAAGGTCGCCTGCTCCCCTTGAAGATGGGGGAGGGTTGGTAAGTGATAGATGGCCCGGCGCACTTGCCCTGGTTGCCACGAATCAAGTGGCCCTACAGATTGGGCCAACTCAACCACAGTGGTGATGGTCTCAGAAACGCTCACCAAGTTCAGATGAAGCGCTGGCTCTGACTGCAAAGGCACCGCCGTGTGCCAATAGAGCCACAGCCACATTTCCTGGCCTGGCTGGAGACGCTCCGGCGCGGCATAGCCGACAAGGTTGATCTCCCCCACTCTTTTTTGACCGAAATTTGGGATCGGTAAAGTATCGAGCGGTGGTATGATCTGGGCTGGAGCGACCGGGATATTTGGTATGAGGCCCGGCTGACCGAACGAAACCCCGGACAGCGGGTCATAGAGAACCAATTGTAACACGTAATCGTCAGGTGGCAAATCGGGCGGGAGCCATAGACTACGGTGGTCGGTGACCGGTTGACCGGCAGGCCAGGTCGAGGTTGGCCCGGCGGCGAAAGGAGGCCAGTCGCTCTGGGCGAACAGATCGCCGCGTGTGTTGACCAGTCGTAGCGAAAGCTGCACATCGCGGGTAAAATCACCCTCGACCTGCCACATCAGTTGCAGAGGCAACAAATCCCCGGCCGGAACCGCCTCGGCGGGCAGGGAGACGCGGCTGAGGTGTAGCGTTTGGCCCTGGCCGTCGCTAAATGTGGCCTGGACCGGCTCCGTTCGATCCAAGTCAGGCCGGGTCGCGTACAGCGCCAGCCGCTTGCGCCCGATCCAGCGTTGCCAGGCCGGGTAGCTGTTCTCGGCCAGCCACGCCTCCAGCAGCGGGTCGATGGCCACGCCGTAGGGGGTATACCACAGCCGTTCATGCCTGGCCGTAATCTCGCTGATGATTTGCCTGGCTTCATCCGGCGGTGGGACGGGCGTGTTGAAATCAGTATACACTGGCAGCGGGCCGTCGTAATAAAAATCGAACAGCTTTTCGCCGCCATCGCCGGTCAGCAGAACGGCATCGCCGGGTTGGCCGTACTGGTCGATCATCTCGATGACGCCTCGCCAATCCGGTTTGGCATACACCGGGTCGGCGTAGTGGTGGAGCAACACCCAGCCGCTAATGGTAAGGGGGATGAGTAACCCGACAGCCGTCAGAAAACCGCGCAGAGGTGATTTTGGATATTGTCTCCTCTGTGCTTCTATTTCTGTGCCCCGCTGCCTGGCTGGAGCATCGATCAATGCCAGCACTCCGGCGGCAATCGTCAGTAGATAGCCCACCTGCACCACAATCAAATACCGTTCCAGATAAACCGGCGTGCCCAGTTGACTGTAGAGCCAGGTGGCGATGTTGGGGGTCAGGGTGAAGATGAGCAAAAAAGCGGTCATCTCCCAACCCTGCCAGCCGTGCCAGCGACGCCGAGCGGCATAAATTAGACCGAGGAGGTAGAGCAGCCCGAAGAAAGCGGTCAGCCACAGAGCGGTCGGGCGGGGAACCAGTTCGCCGACGCTGTAGGCGATGGCGCTCCGCAGGTAGGAGTCACCGAGACCGACGAAGGGCAGCCAATGCTCGCTTTGCCACAGCGTCGAGCCGAGGGTTAGCCAGACGGCCAGCGGCAGCAGAATGAGCAGCAGTGTTCCCGCCCAGGGCAGGTAGCGCCGCCAATGCCGTCGCCAGGTGACCAGAAAAAAGAGGCCCTGGATGCCGATGACGACCAGGCCGTGGTAATGGGTCATCACCGCCGTTTCGGTGGCGACGATGTACAGTAGCCACCAGCGCCAGCCGCCCCGCCGCCACATCTCCAGAAAGGCCCACAGACTGGCGACAGAGGCGGCGGTCAGCAGGCTGTAGTTGCGGGCATCCTGGCTGTGCCAAATTTGGTAGGGCGATATGGCCAGCAGCAGCGCGGTTAGCAGCCCCAGCCGGCGATCCCCCAGAGCGCCGCCCAGCCGATAAACTAACGGCACGGCCAGGACGCCGGGCAGGAGGGAGAGAAAGCGCAGGGCATACTCGCTATCGCCGATCAGTTGCACCCAGCCCATCGTCAACAGGTGGTACAGCGGCGGCGCGGCCCGGATGGTTTGCAGATTGAGCCACAACTCCGACAGGGAGAGGTGGGCGTAGAAAATCGTCCAGGCTTCGTCGATCCAGTAGCTCTG
>CAZWZZ010000682.1:0-4065 GCA_964638395.1 uncultured Caldilineaceae bacterium | reverse complement strand
CTCCTCCTCAAATTCATCATCATTGAGCCGGATCAATGACAGGTTCTTATTTTAGCACGGTTTGGAATAGGTAACAATGAAATCAAGGGGTATGTTTGGGGTGGGGGTATGATCTTGCCCTGGTCACGAAGCTCCGGCGTCGTGACCAGGCCCGGACGCGCTGCGACCACAGGTGGGGACGCCGGAGCGTCCGGGGTTACTCCACCGCAGCGCGGTGGCGCCAGGAAAAAGTGAAATACACCCCACGCGCTCACCAAATTGACAAAGTGGCAGGAGAGCGGTTATAATGACCGCGTAATATAGCCCCTTAACCGGCTATCAAAGCCACACCCGGAACCGGAAACAAATTCTGGAAATTCTGGAAGGCCCCTCTTTGATTAACCGGCTATCAAGGCCACATCTGGAACCGGAAACAAATTCTAGAATTTCTAGAATTTCCAGAGTATGCGTTACGCCGTTCAAGACCCTAAAGGTTTCCGAATTCAATGTCGGACAAAAACCTATGCGATTTGGGTAATTGGTAATTAGTTATTAGGGATTGGTCCAATTACCAATTACTAATAACCAGTTACGACGCTTTTGGGTAAGTTAATTAATTCTCATTCCTTAGGGTCTGGTTTTTTTGTAAAAAGAAGCTTCCAGAATTTCCAGAATTTCTCCTCCTCGTTCCGAGGCACCGGCGATTATGACAAGTTGATAGGGGGTGCCGACATCTCGTGACCCGTTTTAAGAGCCGATCTCGGTGGAGGTCGGCTTTGTTTGTTTGTAAAATAGTGGACCATAGTTACAATTAATAAATGTAAGGCAAGCTACCCCATCAACAACTCGTAATTCAATACCCCCGCAGGAGTAATTTTGATGAACAAAAATCTGCTATTGGCTTTTCTTTTGGATGATGTGGCCCGTTACGCAAATGCAACCTATCCCATGCCGGAGCGTATCAAACTTGAGGATATTTTGTGTGAATTAAACACACGGCGCGAAATCACACTGCCTTCCTCTTTACCCAAAACGCCAGAAAAAATGTTGACTGTCCTCAGAAAGCATTTCAAGGATAACGTCACCTTTATCTCGTTTGTCCTCAATCACTATTTTCCGGAGCAGTACATCTTCTACCGGGTCTCAAAATTGGAGCCTGAAATCTTTGAAGGCTTTGAATATTTTTCGGATGTTGTGCCTATGTTTGATCTGCCGTTTGATCGGGTGGGCAGAAAAGGGATCAACCGATACCTTGACCTAAATGAGGCGTTATGGCAGTTTGCCCGGATTGCTTGGCCAGATCAGAAGAATCCTTGGGCTGAACTAACTTACTTTTTGTATCAAAGCTTGGGTAATTTATTCCTGCAAAAGAGTAACTATAACCGGTATTGGGTTATGGCTACCCAGGAGCAATATTTTCATGGTCTTGATGCTGAAGAAAAGGTCATCAATTGGTCTGGTAGAAAAGAAATGCAGCCCGGTGATTTGGTCTTTGTATACCGTACTGCTCCACGCTCAGCCATTACCGATATTCTGCGGGTTCAGGAGAAGCCGTGGTTCGACCCCTGGGGTGCCTGGGATGGATTTTGGGTGAATTTAGAAAAAGTGCGTCCAATTGAGGACATCCCTTTTGCGTATATGAAAGAGGATCCGGGTTTCAACCAATGGGGACTTGTGCGCCGACACTTTGTCGGAACCGTCTCTGAACCTGTGCCCCACTCAATCTACAACAGAATATTGGAAGAACTTTCGCCGGCCATCAAACAAGAGTTAGACCTGGAACCTGAACCGGTAGCAACGACGGGACAAACTGTTCAGTTTGCATCGGAAGCTGATTTTGAAGAACAAGTCATCGGACCTTTATTGAAGCGATGGAGTTTCAAATTCAAGCCTCAATATTCCTGCCGGTTTCGGGTGGGTAGTCAAGACCATCGGGGACGAGTCGATTTTTATGTCAGTGACAAGGATGGACCGCTCACGTTGTTTGAAAATAAGTTCCGCATACTCAATGATAACGATTTACAACCAGCGGTGGACCAGGCAAAATCGTATGCCTTACTGTTAGGGCTACCCTCTTTTGTGGTTGCATCGCCAGAAGGGATGTGGCTTTACGCTTTAGCAAAAAACGAGGAAACGTTAGTGCAACAAGTCTCAATGGATAACCTATCGCAAAAGCAGGAAGAAGCATTTCGGGAAACGCTTTTGAAAATACGGAAAGAGGCTTGACGAAAAACTGGATGCAGATCACCACCGCCGCCAGCCGCCGGATGAGTGGCTTGGTTTGGATTGACCCCAAGCCCCCTGTTAAGTCTTCGCCACGCCTACCGCCACGGCCCGGCGGCGACATACCCCCGAACGCCCCCACCTCCCCACCCGTAGCCGCAGCGCGTCCGGGCTGGGGCACGAGGCCGGGGCCTCAAGACAAGACCCTAAAGGTTTCCGCAATCAATTTCAGGCGAAAATTTGAGCAATGTCGGACTGGCACTGCTCAAGAGATCAAATTTTGAAACCTTTAGGGTCTGACTGGGAAGGGGCTGAGGCAACAAAAAAACAGCCCGCTCAGGCTGCTTTGGCCCGTAAGCGGATAGCTCAATGACTCCCATACACCACCACCCCCTCAGCCTCATAGACCACCGGCCAGCCGACCAACTGCTCCAAAAATGGGCCGGCCCCGCTGCCGTGGTCGATGATGTAGCGCACCTCCCGTTCGGCCAGCGCGGCCTGCACCCCGGCTGAGATAGCGGCCGGATCGGTCAGCGTCAGCCCCTCCGGGCCGAGGAGTAAATACAAAAAGGCTTGGTCGAGGCCGTCTTGGTTCAAATAGTCGGCCTGCTCCTGCGGCAAGCGGGCCAACCAGCCTCCGACAATTGGTTTGTTATGCACCGTCTGGGCGTGCATCAAAAAATTGGCATCCCATTTGATGTCCAACACGGCGTAATTTTCTTCATCCGCAGCCATCACCTGGTAGAAATCCATGACCTCGGTCGAGGTCAGCCGGAGGGGGAGGGCCAGGTATTCGAGGGTGATGAGGAGGGCGATGAGGGTGAAGAGGAGATTGGGAGATAGGGAGATAGGGAGATTGAGGGATTGGGGGGGTGGGGGGTTGGGGGAGTGGGAGATTGGGGGATTAGGGGATTTGGAGATTTGGAGACCTGTCCTGAGCGAAGTCGAAGGATTGGGAGATTGGGGGGTTGGGGGAGTGGGAGATTGGGGGAGATTGGCGGGGAGCCAGGTTTTTAGATTGGTCAGGCCGTAGGCGGCGAGGATGGCCAGGGCCAGGGTGGTCATAACGATGAAGCGGCCGGGGATGCCGGTCAGGGCGAAGATGGGGATGAGGTCGGCCAGCCAGTGGTAGGGCAGGGTGATATTCAGAATTTGGCCGTTGATTTGCGCCTGCGGTCCCAGCGCGAGGATGGTGAACCCGACGGCGACGATGAACCACCAGAGCGCCTGCCGTCGCCGGCGGCGGCCCAGCAGCCCGATGAAACTCAGGACCAAGACGGTGTAGCCCAGATAGGCGGACGCGCCCGGCTCCCGGTTTTGAGCGGCGTAGGGTGTCCAGACCGCCTCGAACCAGCCGGCCCAGGTGGAGGGGGGGCCGGGAACCCAGAAACTCATCAGATCAACCGAGTGGCGCAGGGGATTGTGGGAGCCGATGAGGGTCGTCGAACCGAGGAGGCGGAACATCGGCAGCAGGAGGGGGGAAAGGAGGAGGACGGCCGCGGTCAAGACTAGGACGACTCGAATAAACGACTGACGACTGACAACTGACAACTGACTGGTGGTGAAGGATGAAGGATGAAGGATGAAGGATGAATGGGGCCAAAAGATAATAGCTAAGGACAAAAGGCCGCAGTAGATAACGTAGTACCAGGAGTTGAGGGCGGTGAAAACGAGGAAGAAGATGGCCAGTAGGGCGTCCCGCTTGTGGCCCCGCTCGATGAAGCGGAGGAGAAAGAGGGTGTAAAAGGGAATCCATTGCAGGGTGGAGAGGTTGAGATGGCCCAGGTCGATGCGTTGGAAATGGTAGGGGGAGAGGGCGAAAATCAACCCGGCGATGAAGGCCGCCCCCCGGTGACCGGTCAG
>CAZWZZ010000681.1:0-4067 GCA_964638395.1 uncultured Caldilineaceae bacterium | reverse complement strand
GTTGTTATAGTCCATTACTCCGCCCCATCCACCTCACCATAATCATAAGACCCCTCACACCGAGGATCACACAGCGAAATGCGGCCCGGTTCGCCATGCTCGCCCGTCCAGAGCATATCGCCCGTTTCAAAAAAGCGCAGGGCCTCGTCGAGGGTGAAACGTTCATGCTCGATGCCGTCGGGACTCCTGAACGTGCCGCCGGTCATCTGCGGGACGAGGTAGATGCTGCCGTCGGGATAGACCTGGAACAGGGCATTGGCCCCCCACAGCGAAAAATCGCCGCAGTTGGGGCCGACGTAACGCGGGCCGCCCGCAGCTTTCGTCTCCGGGGCCACACGCACAGCCTCCAAACCCTGCTGGCTGGCGCAGGTGAAGTAATCCCGCTCTAACTCAGGATCATAATGGTGTTGGACGTAGGTGATACTGTTCAACACCTCGGAGACGAGCGGCTTGGCGGTATCAAGGGTTGGGGTGGGACTGGGGGTGGGCGGGGCGGGGGTCACTTCGACCAGCCGGACTTCAATGACCTCGACGGTCTCGACCACGGGAACTTCTTTTTCAACCTCGACCGTGCGGACAATGATGATCGGTTTGACGATCTCGACGGTGACCACCCGCTCGACAATTTTCTCCACCTCTTGGGTCACAATGACCTCAACCGGCTCCGGCTCGACCACCGGTTGGCCTTCGATGACGGTGTCGGCGGTGGGTACGGGTGCCGCGCCCCCGCTACAGGCGGCGATGGCCATCAGCACCATCCCCACAATTGTGACCGGTAAAAATTTCTTGAGCATCATCTCGCCACCTCCTACGGCTTTGCCAACGGCCAGAGGCCGGGCTGCCGCAAATAACTGGCTCCATTGCGTTAGGCCGCAACGGTCAACCTGGTTGATGCCCTCTCTCCGAATCAGGATTCACGCAAAACGCATCCTGAGTGGGCAGAGCCGTATCGAAGGGTGTAGTTTGCGGCAACAGTACCCCTCGATACGCCTTTACCAGGCTACTCGGGATGCAGCCGCGTCAGTCCTGCGGATTTTGAATGTTTGTTGTCGTTGGTTCTTATTCCGGTAGGAGTACAGCGGTCTGGATCGAGGGTGCTGTCGCTTTAGCGGGGGTGTCGATGGCCACGGCTTCAAAGGTGTAACCGTGCCAGTTACTAACCAGCATAATCTGGTGGGGATGGCCATCCTCGTCCTCGGTGACACGTTCTTCCATCTGGACCGGGTCGCCGTAGTAACGCTCGATCTGGTTGATGGCCGACAGGGCGTCAGGCGCTTTGATCGTGTGTTCGGCCACGCGAGTGCCCTGCTGCCTGACGATGACTTGATAGGTTCGCGGCTCAAGCCCTAACGCCGCGTGCAGACTGTAGGCATCAATCTCCGGCGGGGAGCGCCGGCTGGATTTCGAGAGATTACCCAAATTTTCATACGTAGATACCTGTGCCGAGTTCATTGTCTCATCACCACTTTCGTTGATTTTTTGTAACTGTTCAGCGGCCTCCCCAAACGAACGTTTTTCGCGGGGATGAGGGGATTAGGGGATAAATTTTTGATAAAATCCCCAAATCTCCTAATCCCCGCTATGACATCGTTGTTTTTAGGGCAACGGCTGAATAGATACGATTTTTTTTAGTCAGTCTCTTTCAATTCCGCCGGCTGGTAATGACCAGACCATCGCCGATCTTGACCGTAGGCCGGTGTTGCCGCCGGGCGGCTGCTTCGCTGCCCCAGACGCTGATGTGGCGGCCATACTGCCTGGCCCGATAATCCATAGCCGCAATGACGTGGCTGCACCCGCTGCGGTGGTCGCTCTCCGGGCGACTCCGGCCCCACTCGCAGGTACAGGTCCCGCCGTTGATCCCTAAATTGACATCATACTCCCGCTTCGTCTCCGGGTTCAACACCTTGAACCAATTCGGAGCCACTTGCCGGACCCGATAGCCCCGGCTCTTCTTCTGAATTTGCTTCGGATGTATAATTGTGCGTCCCATTTCGTCACCCTACACCTCCCCAGGTGGTTCAAAACCCATCCAGGGTAGATTGACCCTGTCGCCTTAAGCCTGCGAAAAACGTAACGCGCAAAACGTAAGGGTTCATTCCGAGCAAGCCTTACGTTTTACGTTTTTCGTTTTACGGCCCGTCCCATATCAATCTCATGTGAACCACCTCGACCTTCTCCTTCAAGTTTGACCCTCAATCCGTCACCATCTCCGGCGTATCGTTCGGGTGATGGCTGACGACGTGGCCCAGGCTCTCTTTGCCTTGATTGAGCGCCCCCATTAGCCGCTCCTTGCTGTGGTGCAGGGTATCAACGGCGCTGTGGCGGCTTTTGTCCAGCGTCTCTTTCCCCTTTTCTTGCCAGGTATGCCACTGGACTTCCGCCTGATCTTTCATCTGCGTCCGCATCTCCTCACCGGACTGCGGGGCCAACAACAGAGCAATGCTCCCCCCGATCAGCGCACCGAGCAGAAATCCCCCCGAAAAGGCCATCACATTTTCTACATTCGACATCGTGCTATCCCCTTTCATTTCTTTGAAGCCCTATTTTTTAAGAAAAAAAAGCCCAGACACGCTGGGCATCTGGGTAGCGGAATAGGAAGATCGTTACCCAGCCTTTGGGTAAGAATCTTTTCACATCAATGGTAGTATACAACAAAATCAGGTCGGTCACACTCGGCACGTGGAGAGGTTTACGACTGGTTAACTGTCCGGTTTCCACCCTGGTCAGGTGGCTAGGTCTTGTTGGGGTTTGTAAATTTTCACAAAAATCATCTCGCCATTTTCCTAAACCGGCCAATTTGACGTAAGATAAGGGCCACTCAAATTCCACAATTCACAGGAGGCATTGTGTCATCATCAACACACCCCAAAAAAAACAACAAGAAACCGGCCTGGGTCGAAATCGTCAGCCGCTACCACCGGCCCCATCTCGGTAAAAGTATCTGGCAACTGGTCAATACCATCATTCCCTATCTTGGATTATGGTATCTGATGTATCTCAGCCTGGATATAAGCTATTGGCTGACCTGGCTGCTGGCCATTCCGGCCGCTCTGTTTGTGGTTCGCATCTTTGTGCTTCAACACGATTGCGGCCACGGCTCCTTCTTCAAATCCCAAAAGGCCAACGATTGGACGGGTATGGTCTGTAGTATCTTTACCTTTGTGCCCTATCACTATTGGCGGCGCACCCACGCCCTGCACCACGCCGCCGCCGGTGATATGGAGCATCGCGGCATCGGCGACTTCTACACAATGACGGTCAAAGAATATCTGGCTAAACCGAAGCGGGACCGGTTGAAATACCGCCTCTATCGCAACCCGCTGCTGATGTTTGTCCTGGCTCCGACCCTGGTCTTCGTCATCGGCTATCGGTTCGACTTCCTGCGGCGCAAAAATTGGAAAAAGGAGCGGCGGGGCTTGCTCTGGACAAACATCGCCCTCCTGACCCTGGTCGGGCTACTGTCGCTGACCATCGGCTGGCAGGCTTATCTGATGGTGCAACTGCCGATCACCTTCATTGCTACGGGCGTGGGGGCTTGGTTCTTCTTCGTCCAGCACAACTTTGAAGATGCCTACTGGGCCCAGGGGGATGAGTGGGATTATACCGTCGCCGCCCTGGAAGGCAGTTCCTACTACAAGCTGCCCAAAGTATTACAGTGGTTCTCCGGCAGCATCGGCTTCCATCATATTCACCACCTCAGTCCCAAAATTCCAAACTATTTGCTAGAAAAATGTCACCAAGAAAATCCGATGTTCCAGACGCCGGTCACGTTGACCTTGCTAACCGGCTTCAAGATGACCGGCTTGAGTTTGTGGGATGAAGACAATCGAAAAATGATTAGTTTCCGGCAGCTCAAAAAACGGCAAAAGGCCAACCTTCTGCCAGGAAAGGCCGGGATTTAGGTCATAACTTAAGGGCTGGTTCAGAATAAATTGATACTTTTTACCCGCCACGTTGAGCAACGTCACCTCGTAAAACGCAAAACGTGAAACGTAAGCTGTTATTTTTAGGAATTACGCAGTTGAGCGACAAACGCATCCTGAGTAGGCGGTAGCCGTATCGAAGGG
>CAZWZZ010000680.1:0-4071 GCA_964638395.1 uncultured Caldilineaceae bacterium | reverse complement strand
CGCTTCGAGGAGACCAGCGAACTGATCCCCGCCGAGGGGCTGGCCGAGGATGAGGTCTTGATTTACAAAGCCGTCGGTCAGGGCGATAACGTTCGCCTGGCCGGGGAGGACGTGACGGAGGGTCAGGCCGTTCTGAAGGCCGGGCACCGTCTCCGCCCGCAGGACATCGGTGTGCTGGCGGCCATCGGTCAGGCCGAAATCAAGGTTCACCGTCGCCCCCGCGTGGCTATTCTGGCCACCGGCGACGAACTGGTGGACATCACCGAGCCGCTGACGCCGGGCAAAATCCGCAACTCCAACGAATATACCCAGGCGGCGATGGTCGAAAAGTATGGCGGCCAACCGGTGCGCCTGGGCATCGCCCGGGACACGGTCGAAGATTTGACGGCCAAAATCCGGGAAGGGCTGGCCCAGGATGTCGATCTGTTTCTGACCTCGGCCGGGGTCTCCGTCGGCGATTTCGATATGGTCAAGAATGTGCTGGCCGCCGAGGGGGAAATGCAGTTCTGGCAGGTAGCCATCAAGCCGGGCAAACCGCTGGCCTTCGGGGTGTTGCGAGGGCCGCAGGCTAAAGCCGTGCCCCTTATCGGCCTGCCGGGCAACCCGGTGGCGGCTATGGTCGCCTTCGAGGTCTTTGCTCGCCCGGCCATCCTGAAATTGAGCGGGCGGCCCACCTGGGAGAAGCGCACCCTCCAAGCCACCCTGGCCGAAGAGGTAACCAACAGTGGCCGCCGCCACTTCATGCGGGCCTATCTCTACCCCCACGCCGAGGGGTACAAAGTGACCACCCGCGCCAGCGACGTGACCGTGCAAGGCTCCGGCATCCTGACCTCGATGGTCTGGGCCAACGGCCTGGTGGTCGTGCCGGAAAACGTCACCCACCTGCCCGCCGGGGCCGTTGTTGAGGTATGGATTCTTGACTGACAGAGTGAAATTGACTAAACTTTACAAAATTTTTTGAGGAGTAGTTTTGGCGATTATGTTAACTAAAATTGTGTGCCGGGCGACTGACTGCATCTTCAATGAAGGGAAACTCTGCACCTCTGAGGAGATTGTGTATGATCCTGAGGAGGGCTGCCTCACCTATGAGATTTTGGATGATCTGGTGGATGAGGTGGATGATGAGCTGGAGGATGATCTCCTGGCCGACGATGATGATGATTTAGAGTGGGATGAGGATGAAGACATCTTCCTGGAGGATGAAGACGATCTGGAGGATGAAGATGAGGAGGACGAAGACCTCGAAGCGTTAGCCTTCGACACCGAAGAGCGCGACGCCAAGACGTGGCGGTAGGTTTTGCCATCTGAGCAATCCCCCACCCGTCGAACACTTTGACCAATGAGCCAGGGCTGTCCAGCGCTGGCTCTTTTGTAATTGCCTAAAAAAAAGGACACTACCAATGACCCAACAACGTGTCGATATTTTGTTAACAAATGGTTATATCGTGACGATGGATGATGAGGAGACGATCTTTCCGGACGGTAGCCTGGCCATCAGTGGCGACAGCATCGTGGCCGTGGGCGAAGCGGCAGAGATCGGGGCGGCTTACGAAGCGGCGACCGTTATCGACTGCCGGGACTGCATCATCAGCCCCGGCCTGGTCAACGCCCACACCCACGTGCCGATGACCCTGCTGCGTGGCCTGGCCGATGACCTGCGGCTGGATGTGTGGCTGTACGGCTATATGATGCCGGTCGAGCGGGAGTTCGTCGGCCCCGATTTCTGCTACACCGGCACGCTGCTGGCCTGTGCTGAGATGCTCCGCTCCGGGGTGACCACCTTTTGCGATATGTATTATAATGAAGGGGAGGTCGCGCAGGCCACCGCCGAAGCGGGCTTGCGGGCGGTGCTGGCCCAGACCATCCTCAAATTTCCCTCGCCGGACGCCTCCAACTACGATGAAAGCCTGGCCTACTGCCGCCGCTTCATCGAGGCCTGGCTCGACCACCCGCTGATTATTCCCGCCGTCGGTCCCCACGCCCCCTACACAGCCACGCCCGATATGATGCAACATTGCGTCGCCCTGGCCACCCAGTATGATGTGCCGCTCCATATTCACGTGGCCGAAACCACCTTCGAGCAGCAGGGTAGCCTGGCTCAATATGATATGACCGTCGTCCCCTGGCTCGACCAGTACGGAACCTTCAAGGCCAAAGTCATCGCCGCCCATTGCGTCCACCTCAACGAGAATGAGATGCGGACGCTGCACCATCACCAGGCCGGCGTGGCCCACTGTCCTAGCAGTAACCTAAAGCTGGCCAGTGGCGTGGCCCCGGTGCAGAAGATGGTCGATCTGGGGCTGCACGTCGGCATCGGCACCGACGGCCCAGCCTCCAACAACGATCTGGATATGTTCGAGGAGACCCGGCTGGCCTCCTTCCTGCAAAAAGGTATCTTCGGCGATCCGACGCTGCTACCGGCCAAGATGACCTGGCGGCTGGCCACCATCGAAGGGGCACGGGCGCTGCACATCGGCCATTTGACCGGCTCGCTGGAGGCGGGCAAGCGGGCCGATATCGCCGTCATCAACACCACCCACACCCATCAACTGCCGAAATTTGCCCGCGATCCCGAAGCCGTTTATTCACAACTGGTGTACGCCACCAAGGCTACCGATGTCCGAGATGTGCTGGTCAACGGCCAACTGTTGATGCAGGATCGCCATCTGTTAACCTTGGATGAGGTGGAGATCACCGAACGAGCCGCCCAGATTGCCCGCAGCATCGACGCCTTCCTGACTGCCCGCGAAGGGAACATCCTCTCCAAGCTGCTGGCCATCAGCGCCGATTTCATTCCCCAGGAAACCTTTGAGATCCAGGTCAAGGTGCAGATGCCGGAGCTGGTCGATCTGAGGGGGATGTTCAGAAAGGTCGGTCTCGATACCGTTCGCTACTCGATCCGGGATCAGTATGACACCTACTTCTTTTTCGACGACAAAGAGGCCGGGCGATTGCGCTTCCGGGAGGACATCATCCAAAATGAACAGGGGGAGCTGCAAGAGACCTTTTACCGGATGACCCTGATGGGACCGACTGCCGACCGGGAGTTTGACAATTCGATCCTGCTGACCCGCTCCCGCTTCACCGCCTCGGCTGGTCAGAGCCTGCGCTTCTATCGAGAATATTTCAAGCCAACCTCGGAGCAGGAGGTTCATAAACATCGCCATCGTTGCCACATCACCTACAAAGAGACCGGCTTTGCCGTCAACCTCGATCAGGTGCCCGAGGTGACGGACATTGTGTTTCTCGAAATCAAGAGCCGCACCTGGTCGGCCAAAGATGCCGTCCACAAAGCCGGGTTGATCGGCGAACTTCTAGAACTGCTCGGCATCGGCGAAAAGAGCCAATTCAAGGTTGAGTATGTGGATATTGCCCAGGCTGGCCCTACGCTAGAGGATTGAGTTGACGCCAGCGAACAAATGTGCTAATTTTACTTTATGCTCAAACAACCAATTCCGTTAACCCCAACCGAAGTCCACATTTTGATTCGCTGCCCCCTTCATTACCATTTCTTGCAGCAGCGCCCGACCGTCGGTCAAGACCGGCACCAGGTGGCCCTGGACCGACTGGTACGGGAGACGATCCGACAACTCCACGCCGCCGGCGGGCCGCAACGAATGTCGCTGGAGAGTTGTTTGCAGCAGGCTCTCTTCCAGCCGGTAGCTCAACAGATGATCGAAAATTATTACGAGCGATTGGTTCAGGATTGGGCGCAGATGATGGTCAGCAACGAATTTATGCAGTTGCGAATTTCGTTGAGCGGCCTGCCGCTGACCCTGCAAGCCACCCTCGACCGTCTCGACCGCACCCGCGACGGCGGTATCCTGGCCATCCTCTTTCGCACGGAGGAAGGACCGCTGCCCGACGCCGACCGGCTACGCCGCGACCCGGCCATGACTATCTACCACGCCCTGGTGGCCGCCACTTATCCTCTCAAGCGCCCGGTGCGGCTGCAAGAGCTGTGGCTCCGGCCCAACGAGGCTGTGTCCATCGAACTGAGCGAGGAGGAGTATCGTCACAACCTGCGCCAACTGCGGGAGCCGGTGTTGGGCCTGGCCCGTGGCGAAGTGA
>CAZWZZ010000679.1:2099-4075 GCA_964638395.1 uncultured Caldilineaceae bacterium | reverse complement strand
AGCCTCTTTTGCTCACTCGCGCCGCATGATATCGATATTTTGTTTTGTATGGGAAACAACATAAGATGCCAAATCCACTACAAGAAGACCGCGGTTTGATAAGAATCCACGAGGCCTGTGTCGCTATGAAAGCTATATGGCGACCAACGCCTTGTCACGATGTTGGGGTCGATGGGCAGATCGAATTTCTAGATGAAACAGATCCCGTTACAAGTACAGGTAAACTCATTGCAGTGCAGGTCAAATCTGGGCCTAGCTACTTCAAACACGAAAATGTGAATGGCTACAAATACTACCCTTCTCGCAAACATGTTCGATATTGGCGGGCCCTAAACTTGCCAGTACTGTTGGTCTTACACAATCCTGACACGAATTTGACAGTCTATTCTGAGATTAAGCCGCAGTTGAAAACCGAAGGTCCAATTTTTGTCTCAAATTCTCAAGTGCTATGTGGTGCTTCACGAAACGACATTCTCGACATCTGCAGTCGCGTAGATGATCCAAAACGATTCCTCGGTCAGCTTAAGAAAGCATGTTTGCAGGTGGAACCGGGAAAAGCAATCTCGGGCATTGAGTTTCTAGTGTCTTGCTTAAGCCCTGACAATACCTATTTCGAACTACGCATGGCTCGATTGAAACAAGTAATTGAACTAGCGGTCGAAAGCAGCACGATTGGAGTCGGCAGCGATACGTACGACTTCATTCTTCGTTGCTCGATGATTTGTATGGCGGCAGATATTACTGACTCTTTTGAGGAGAGCTTCGATCTGCAATGGTACGACCTAAAACTCGTCCCTGACATCACCGTTCCGTTGACCCCTTTCGGTGCTATCGTGGCTGACTACCTTTATGACAATGCAGGTGATTATATGGCAACGGATGCCTTCGCACACAATTCGTTCGGAGACCCGATCCAAGTCTATGAAACTCTCAAGAGAGAGTGTCAGTCCATCAGCGACTACATTGACAGCAAGGCGACTCTATACGCCCACCATACATAACGACAGATGTATTACAGAACCTGACGCTCCAGCCGATGCTCATTCCTCGCACGGCTGAGCTTATCGTTAAAAAATGCACCCAAAATTCGGCTAAGTCGCAGCCAGTCGAACCATCACCACCCCCACCCCTGCTTCACCCAATTCTCACACCCTCCAAACAAATGTTCCTTGCCAAAACCCCGGTTTGGATTTATAGTTACATTACTCCATTGGTCACCCAATACCCTGGTCAGGATTGTACCGTTATGGCTCAATTGATCGCGTTGGGTGGGTATGGTGGCAAATTCAGCCATCGTTGTCTCGTCCGGCTGAGGGCTGCGGTCACCGGTAGCCCTATTTTGCCCCAAACGGCTTCGTTTTGACCAGGCGGCTTGGCCTTAATTCTCAAATAGAGTTGTCCCGCTTCACGAAAAATAATTTGCTCCACGTTTAAGCATATGATACAGTAATACGGTAAATCTGGTTATTTTTAGCAGGTTTTACGCATTGGGTTATCTGAATGGACATCGCTGATATTATCAAGGCTATCCAGGCCAATCGCGTCAACATCACCCAGCACGCTCGCCAAGAAGCCAGGGAAGATAATCTGCTTCTGGATGAAATCTTTTACTCCACCCAAAACGGTGAAGTTATCGAAGATTATCCGACAGATACCCCTTATCCAAGTTGTCTAATATATGGTCAAAACCAGGACGGTGAGCCGGTTCATAGTGTGTGGGCGTATGCTGTAGATAGTCAAATAGCCGTTTTAATCACTGTTTATCGGCCTGACCCAGATCGGTGGCTTGAATGGAAGATAAGGAGATAATAAGTATGGAAAGAAAATATGTCGAGAAATGCCCACGTTGTGGGGGAACCGTAATTGAGAAAGAGGTCACCGAAGTATTATATGGTGGGGTAAATACCGCCATTCTGCGGATTAAGGCCGGGGTCTGCCTATTGTGTGGTGAACGGTTATATACGCCTGAAATTGTC
>CAZWZZ010000679.1:0-2089 GCA_964638395.1 uncultured Caldilineaceae bacterium | reverse complement strand
CAACAGGAAACAGCAGAATTTGAACCAGTAGGGCAATCGTTTCAAGTGGCTTTATCGACTTGAGAAGGATCTCTCCATCAGACGTGGATTTTAGTTGTGTCTCACCGTGCTCGCCCGCACTCGGCTAAACTCAGCGGTTAAAAAATGTCACCCAAAATTCGGCTAAGTCGCAGTCAGCGGCCCCCTCACCACCCCCACCGCTGCTCCACCCAATTTCCACACCCCCCAAACAAATGTTCCTTGCCAAAATCCCGGTTTGGACTTATAGTTACGCTACTCCATTGTTCATCCCAGTATCTTTAAAAGCTGGATTGAAAACCAGGAAGGGACGATTGTCATTCAGGGGCAGGCGGTGGCCGGCTTGTTGCGGGGCTTGAAGTGACAAATTTATGCGCGTCATTACCGGCAGTGCCAAAGGAAAAAAGCTGAAAGCCGTTCCCGGCGATAGCACCCGGCCCATCACCGACCGGGCCAAAGAGTCGCTGTTCAATATCCTGGGCGGCTGGATCATCGAGGCGCGGGTGCTGGATTTGTTTGGAGGAACCGGGGCGGTCGGTATCGAGGCCCTGAGCCGGGGGGCGAGCCACGTCACCTTCATTGATAACAATCAGCGGGCCGTTCGGACCATCACCGAGAATTTACGCCGCACCGGCCTGGCTGCCAACGCCGACGTCCGGCGCGGCGATGCCTTCAAGTTTTTGCAATCTCCTGCCCCGCCCCCTTTCGATTTGATCTACATTGCCCCGCCCCAGTACCAGCAGATGTGGGCCCAGGCTATCCAGTTGATCGACCCCCGCCTCGACCGCTGGCTCTTGCCGGATGGAGCCATCATCGCCCAGATTCATCCCACCGAGTATGAGGATTTGACGTTGCAACAGTTACAGCTATATGATCAACGAAAATATGGCAGTACCCTGCTCTGTTTTTATGAGCGGGCAGAGGAAAGATGAAGGATGAGTGAGGATAAATTTTTAAGGGGAGTGTAGCGATGGAATGGGAGACAACGATTGAGCAGACACCGAGGGGCCGGTGGGCCAAAATCATCATCGGGGTGACGCTGACGACGCTGACGCTGCTGGTCTGCGGCGGGGTGGTGGCTTATGTCAGCTATACCCAGATTGTTAGCAACAGCCAGGACAACAACCGAGCGGTTCGAGCGCCCGCTTTCCGGGGGGAGCCGACCTACAACCGCATCGCCTACATCGGCAACGATGACAACGTCTGGCTGGTCACGCCGGATGGCCGGCAGCGGCATCAACTGACGACCGACAGCGGCGATTACCGCTTTCCTGCCTGGGCCCCGGACAGCCGCCGCCTGGCCTTCATCGGCCCCGGTCAGGCCGACAACACCGTTCTCTACACCACGCCCACAGCGGAGGGGGAGAGTGAACCGCTGGCCGTCTTTGATGATGAAGACTCGGCCCCCTTCTATCTCTATTGGGCCCCGGACAGCCAAAACATCACTTTTCTGACCCAGGAAGCCTCCGGGCTGGCCATGCGGCAAGCCAGCGCCGGTCTGGTCGATCAACACCGCATTTTGGGGGAGGGAGCGCCTTTTTATTGGGTCTGGTCGCCTCAGGGGGACCGGCTGCTGATGCACATCGGCGGCTCGCGGGCGACGTCGGATGAGGCCCACGTGTCGCTGTTGGCCAACGAAACCAATGCCGAACGGGTAGAACTGGCCCTGGCTCCCGGCGGGTTTCAGGCCCCGGTCTGGGCCGCCGATGGCCAAACTTTCTTCTACATCGCCGCCAATGATGATGACGGCGACTCAATCTACCGCACCGATGCCGAAACGTTGGAAGAAGAGGTCGTGACCAATCTATCCGGCTTTACCTATATGGTCCTGTCGCCGGCGGGCGAGCAGTTGGCCTATCTGCAAATCGAGCGGGGCAATCGTCCCCCCTTCGGCACGGCCTACATTGTCGGGACGGATGGTCAGGGCCACCGCCAACTGACGGAGCGCCCGGTGGGGTCGATGTATTGGTCGCCGGACGGCCGTAAATTGGCCTTGTTGACGCTGGTTCAGGGAGACGATGGCTCCTCGGCCAGGGTGGGCGGGCTGGCTAAACCGTTGCCGCAGGGGTTA
>CAZWZZ010000678.1:0-4082 GCA_964638395.1 uncultured Caldilineaceae bacterium | reverse complement strand
GTATCAATATAGTCTCATGAGCAGGCAGCGGACAAAATATCGTGGCCAAGGGAGAAAAAATCATGGCCTTGACGCTCCCAGGTACGAATGAGAGAGAGCAGAACAGCAAAGGCGTGGGCACCCTGACGAGAACGGTTGCCGAAAGAGGTCTTGCGGGTGATGACAGCCGGACGCAGTTCTCGCTCAGCTTCATTATTGTCAGGATCGACGTCGGGACGGCGCAGCCACAGGAGTAATGCCTCCAGATGTTTTTCAATGCGGGCGGCTAACCGTTGGCAATCCGGGTCTTGCCACGCTTGTTGAGCGAAGGCCAGTAACCTGGCCCGCATCTGCTGGTAGAGTTGTAGACGGCCCGTCTCATCAGCGGCCACTTTTTCTAAGGCTACGCCCATTTCCAGGAAAAGCTGATGGAGGTCGTGATGAAAACGGGAGCGGTCACTATGGGGCGGGGGCTGGCCTTTGATCAAGTCTCGACTATCCCGCAAAAGGTGAGCCCAGCATTTGGCCTTTTCGTAGTCGAGGGGGCTGTAAGCACTGAAAAAGTCGCTGACGACCACCCCCTCAAACGCCTGTCCCAGCAGAGCTTTGGGCACTTTACTGCCTCGGCTGCGGCTGATGACGTAGAGGGTGACCATATCGTTGACGAAAATCCAGAGCCAATGATTGCGGCCATCGACCCGCCAGCCGGTTTCATCGACGTGCAACACGGCCTGCTGCCGCATCAGGTCGAGCAGTTGTTTGTAGGCTGGCCCAAAGAGGCCAGCCACTTCGGACACCATCGCCTGGAGTGTCTTACGGCTGACCGACAAACCGAAGTAGGTGGCTAACTCCCGTTTGATTTTGCCATAGCTCAAGCCCAGGGCCACCTTTTGGTAGACCACAAAGAGCATCAGATGCAACCCCAAACGGTAGCGAGGCAAGGCAGCTGTCACCGGGTTCTCCTTGTAGGTGCGACAGTGCGGACACCAACCCCGCTCGATTTCGTAGCGCGTGACGATGGTGGGCCGCACTGGTTCAATATCTTCAACCACCCGGCTGCGAAGCTGAGTTTCGCCGGTAAAGCCGCTCCCACAATCGGGGCAACTCTCCCCAATTTCGATCCGTTCGGTGCGGTCAATCCGCTCCGGTCGGGAACGGCCCTGACCCGGTTGCCCCCTCGGGCGGCCCCGTCGAGAGGGCGGGGAGGGCTTCTGGTTCGAGGATGAGCGACGACTTGTTTTGAAGGGGGCTTGTTTGAGGTCGTTGAGGTCGGCGGTCAGCCGTTCGTTTTCATTGACTAAGTGGGCCACGATTGCTTGCAGTTCTGCCAGTCGGCTCTCAAGTCGTTTTTTGTCCGCCAGCGCCTCTTCCAGGGCAGCCTGGCATTGTTGTGACTGGCTTTGTTGCTCCTCCAACGCTTCCCGCAGCCGTTGATTTTCTGCGGCAAGTCGCTCGATTTCCAAACACTGCTCTTGATTTGTCCTGGATCGAAAGAATGTTAAGAGGCTCATCTCTACCAGATTAGAAGCCTTCTGTTTGTTTCCTATTAGAGACATGATAGAAATTTATTAATGTTCCCTGCCCCTCTTTGGCGCTGACCTCTCAGAAAACGTAACAGGTACGAACAGCCTTGAGATAGTTAATAAGAACCTGATCGGTGATGTTGTGCTCAATCTCATAGATGATTTTTGCTTGCTCTGCAATAATGATCATTGGCGCAAAACCATCAACATGTTGGAGTGATGCTTTTTGGAGATCGTGATTTTGACGAATACGATGGAAAGGCTGAGCATTATATAGACTGTCATCGATGAAGTCTACCGAGATTGTCTTTGAGATTGCATCATATGCATCAACTTCATAGTAGAGCTTTAAAAGATGGCCATAGGCTTTTGTCGATTCAAAAAAAGAGTGCGTATCAAGCCACGCAATAAGGGGACGATAAATGAGGTGGTCAATCGATGCTCCCTGTATATTGATCGTATCAATAACAAAACGCTTAAAACTTTCATGATAGATCGAATATCCTACTGCTGGTGTATACCTGAGAATTGGTTTAAGGAGAGTAAGTTGTGTGGAAACCAAGCTCCCCAGATGGGTAATCTCCTGGAGTTCTATTTCGGTTACCGAAAAATCTGCTCCACACAAAGCATATGGAACTCTTGTATCGCCTTGAATCTGCTCATACAGATACTGATAGTAGGCTGTAAGGTTGAAATCATAGGGAGGGAGAGCAGTGATCCACTCAAAAGAAGTAAGTGTATTGTTGATTACAGCATGGTCGACAAGATATTTACAGTACAGAGCATTCCCATTACTCTTTTCATGAATCACCTGAGCAAGCGAGACCTCTTCAACTTCGGTGTTTGGGACCGCTTGTTTTTCTAGCAGTTCTTCAACGAAACTTTCTGGTAATTGAGCAAGAGTACAATGATAAAAAGGTGTCAGTACTGAGAGTTGCTCAATCGGTTGTGAAACGACGAGGAGAGAGATATTAGGATTAGAACAGTCGAGCTGGGCAAGTGCTTGGAGGATTTTTGTTTCGTCTTCTGTTAATCCTCCTCTGTTCTTTTGATATACTCTCCAAATGTGATCTATCCCATCGACGATCAGGAGTGTTTTATTTTTTATTTTCCCAAGAAGGATATTGAGTTGTTCGAGATTAGATGCATACCTTTTGGTCAGGTGGTGGCCTAAATCTTTATCAATCTGGAGAATTTGAGTGATAAGACTTCCATACAGGACGTTAACGGTGATCCTTTTAAGAGCTAAAGGATCTTCGAGTGCTATGTAACAGTAATGTTTTACCACCTGAGTTGTATCTTGAAGATAATTCTGGAGATTTTCAATAAACCACGACTTTCCAGCACCTGGCTCAGCCGTCAAAATAACTGCACGATGTTGTTCCAAGGCGGAAACAACCTGATCCACACGATCTGGGGTGGCTATCAAAACATTTTCATCAATAGTAAATTTTTGTTCAATCCCTCCATGTGCCTGTATGATTTTGATGTCTTGAGCAATTTCATCACAGCTAATGGGGGTACGGTCATTTGTAGCTCTTTTTCTCCTCGTGATAGTGCAAAGACTCTCTGCTACTTGACGAACCGTTAAATGATCGTTAGGATAAATACCAATCCCAATCCTTTCAATTGTACGAGCTAACAGTTTTTCGAGTCCCTGATTATAGTCTTGAAGAAGTGTTGATTTAGGGCAGTTGACCTCCAGAACTAAACAGTCCAAAAACGCTTTGAACTCTGTCCGATTAATTGATTTTGACCGGGACCTTAGTGCTTTCCAAGAAGACAAAACCTCACCATACTCTGGCCATAACGCATCGCAATGGAACTGATAACAAGTAGTTCCGGGTAATAGGCTTTCTCTATTGGGAAGTTGGATAAGCACTGTTTGAATTGAGTCATCAGGCTTAGGTTTATCCCATGCTAAACATACTCTCCATCCACATTCGGGTGTATGAAGTGCTTTCCATGTTTCAAAGAGATCAAATAGCGCTAAATCATAGTGTGCAGAGGAAGAAAAATCTTGCTTAGTTAGTATATGTTGATGTTCCTCATTACTGTACTTGACCTGAATAAAAGATGTTGCTCCCTCATGATAGATTGCCAAGTCATCAAACTTATCAGGAAGCCCATTTTGTGTTTTTTTATAATCAAAATGAAACCTCGTGGTTCCTTTTCCATGAGCAAGTTCTTGAGCTATAAAATAAGCTCCTAAAATGTCTTGGTAGATATATCCTTGGTGGGCAGAGTTGAGCATAATAAATAAACTATTGATTAAATTTATAGCAAAGTATTATGTGAAATTTAATTGTACCTTTTGATAGTGTCTATTGCTCTATAAAATTTAATGGTACACTTTTCCATTATAAGGCCGCCTCATCAAATTGTCCACCTTCATCTCGCCTCCCCATCAACTGACCATTCGAGGCAGATGACTTTACCCGTCCAAGTTACCCCCCCAACCATAGCCGCTACCCCCGGCAACCCCCCCCACCCCGCCCGCCCCACCCCCACGGCCCGGGGCCCGTAAAACTCACCCGTGGCCAGCAAATCGGCCCGGCAGGCCTGCTCGAAAAAGTAGGG
>CAZWZZ010000677.1:0-4089 GCA_964638395.1 uncultured Caldilineaceae bacterium | reverse complement strand
ACGGGCGTTGACCCGCATGCGGGAGTCGGGGCGGCTGGTGGCCGAGACATTTGCTATGATTGGCGACCATATTCGGCCCGGTATTACGCTCAAAGAATTGGACCGGCTGGCCGAAGATTATCTGCGGAGCAAAGGGGCGCTCCCGCTTTACAAAGGGTATCGGGGCAGCCCTCCCGACAGCCCCCCCTTTCCGGGGGTGATTTGCGCCTCGGTCAACGAAGAAGTGTGTCACGGCATCCCCGGCGAGCGAGCCTTACAAACGGGTGACATCATCGGTATCGACATCGGCCTGAAATACAAAGGCTACTGCGGGGATGCCTGTATGACTTACGCCGTCGGGGAGATTTCAGCAGAGGCGCAGCGGTTGCTGGATGTGGCCCAGAAATGTTTGAAAATCGGCATCGAAGCGGCCCAGCCGAACAATTACCTCAACGACATCGGGCGGGCCATCGAGACCTATGCCACGCTGAACGGCGTGTCGGTCGTGCGTGAGTGGGGCGGGCACGGCCTGGGTAAAACGTTGCACGAAGCGCCCTCCGTTTCCCACGTCCGGGAGCAGAGTCGGGGACCGAAGCTACGGCCCGGTATGGTCTTCACCATCGAGCCGATGGTCAATCTGGGGACGCACGAATGGGTGTTACAGGAGGATGGCTGGACGGTGATTACCGCCGACCACAAACTGTCGGCCCAATTTGAACACACTATCGCCATCACCAAATATGGGCCGCAGATTTTGTCTCAATTGTAAGCATTGTCAGCAAGCGAGCTATGACCGACCAGCCTCCCCGTGAACAAACCAAATTTTGGCGGGCGGCGGACATCGGCGATGTCGATTTGCTCAAGGCCACCTACGTCACCCACACCTTTGCCAAACATACCCACGCCGGCTACGTCATCGGCGTCATCGAGCGGGGCGTCGAAGCCTTTGAGTATCGCGGCCAGACACATCACGCCCCGGCGGGCAGCGTGGTGGTCATCAATCCCGACGAAGTCCATACCGGCTATGCCGGTGACGAGGGAGGCTGGGTTTATCGCACACTCTATCCCGAAGCGGATTTGCTGAAACAAATCGCCGGCCAGATGCGGGACAGCGCCGGGCATTACCCCTTCTTCACCGAGGCCGTCATTGATGACCCGCGCCTGACGGCTCTGGTGCGGCGACTGCATCACACCCTCGAAAAATCCCCGGCGGCTCTCGACCGGGAGGTAGCCTTCACCGAGGCGGTGGCCCATCTCATCCGCCACCACGCCGATGACCGGCCCCTAATCCGCGCTCCCGGCGCTGAACACAGCGCCGTCAAGTTAGCCCAGGATTTTTTGGAGAGCCACTACGCCGAAAACATCTCTCTGGAGCAGTTAGCCGCTCTGGTTAATCTCAGCCCCTACTATTTTACCCGCGTCTTCAGCCGCTCTGTCGGCATCCCCCCCCACACCTATCTGACCCAGGTGCGGGTCGAGCGAGCTAAAGCCCTCCTCTCCGTCGGCCTGCCCATCTCCCAGGTGGCTGCCGAGACCGGTTTCGTCGATCAAAGCCACCTGACCCGCCACTTCAAACGCATCGTCGGCGTCACCCCCGGCCAATATGCTGATAAGCGCAAGATTGTACAAGACGTATAGGAGCGCGTTTGGTAGACTGGGGAACGTCAGGTAGTTCCAAGTTTTCAACCAAGCAAATTGAAGCCCATATAAAACGTCAAACGTAAAATATTTTCGCGGGATAACGCGCTTACGTTTTGCGATTTACGTTTTACGGACGTTTGGGCAATATTGTCTTGGAGCGCCTGAGAGAATTTATCTCACTCAGGAGGTTCTATGTCCCAAACGTTAACCACCTACACCGAAACCACCCGCAAAAATTCGGCTTTCACGGAATTTGCGGCTGGGGTCAAAGCCACGATTCCTTTAATCGTTGGCGCGATTCCCTTCGGGATCATCTTCGGTACGTTGTCGGCCGGCAGCGGTCTCTCTTTTTGGGGGGCGCTGGCGATGTCCTCCATCGTCTTTGCCGGGTCGGCCCAATTCATCGCGCTGGGGATGCTGGCCACGGGCACGGCCTGGCCCATCATCCTGCTGACCACGTTTGTGGTCAACCTGCGCCACGCTCTCTACGCGACGGCGCTCGTGCCCCACCTCAAACAGTTGTCCCACCGCTGGCAAATCCCACTGGCCTTCTGGCTAACGGACGAGACTTTTGCTGTAGTTATAAGTCGCTACACGAAAAACGACAGCTCGCCCCGCAAACCGTGGTACCACCTCGGCTCGTCGGTGGCGATGTACGCCAATTGGCAATTATGCACATTTCTGGGGTTGACCGTGGGCCAAATGATGCCCAACGCGGCGGCCTGGGGACTGGATTTCGCTATGCCCGTCACCTTCATCGGTATGGTCATCCCCTACCTTAAAAATAGGCCGATGTGGGCCTCGGTTATTGTGGCCGGCGTGGTCTCCATCGTGGCTTACCCCTTGCCACACAAATTGGGACTGCTGCTGGCGGCGTTGGCCGGCATTATGGTCGGCTTATTCGTTGAATTTAGGCTGAACGGAACGGTAGAAAGGAGCGCAGCATGACGGAACTATATTTGATCGGCGGCATGGCCCTGGTCACGTTTCTCATTCGGTACCTGCCCTTTGGTCTGGCCAGCCGTTTCGAGTTCCCCGACAACTTAGTCAGGGCTTTGCGCTACGTGCCGCCGACGGTCTTGACAGCCATCATCGTGCCTGCTGTTCTTATGCCCACCGGTCAGCGCATCGACGTTAGCTACAGCAACGCCTATCTGGTGGGGGCCGTGGTCGCCTTTGGCATCGGCTGGTTTAGCCGCAACTTGTTGTTGACGATTGTGGGCGGGATGGCCTTTTTTCTGGGCTGGCAATGGTTCATCGGCTAACCTGTCAGCCGATAAAACTACCGCCGCGTAGCCGTTGCTCCTCCATCAACTCGATTTCCCTGGCTGCCGAAATGACGATATTAGAATCGGGCACAAAGTTGAGATTGGGATCATGCCGTTCGTAAGGCACGGCATTGAGGATCACTTTCATGGCGTTCAGGCGGGCCAGATGTTTATTGTCGGAACGAATGATGATCCACGGCGCTTCGTAAGTGCTGGTCCGCTTGAGCATCTTGTACTTCAACTCGGTGAAATCATCCCAACGATCCTGGGCCTGCACGTCGATTTCGCTCAATTTCCACTGCCGCAGGGGGTCGTTGCGGCGGCGCTCGAAGCGGCGACGCTGCTCCTCTTTGGTCACGCTGAAGTAGAGCTTGACCAAAATCGTACCCTGGCGCACCAAATCCTTTTCAAACCCTTTGACACCCTTCATAAAATTTTTGTACTCGTCATCGGTACAGAAGCCAAAGACCGGCTCGACCATGGCCCGGTTATACCAACTGCGATCAAACAGGACCACCTCCCCGCCCCGGGGGAACTGTCGCACGTAGCGCTGGAAATACCACTGCGTCCGCTGGTCCCAATCCGGTTTACCCAACGCGACCACCCGATAATGCTTCTCATTCATATAGCGAGTCACCCGGCGGATGGTTCCCCCCTTGCCGGCGGCATCTCGCCCTTCGAAGAGAATAATCATCCGCTGCTTATTTTCTTCGAGATGCTGCTGCATTTTTATCAATTCGGCCTGGTATGGTTTTAACTGCTTTTCACGTCGATGCTTCTTGATGATCTTGCCCGGCTTTTCTTGGGCCTGTGCCCGCAGCCGCTTGTAATCGGTTAACAGGTCGGCTAACGAAACTTGTTGGCCCTCGAAGTGAACGAATTCCGGGTTTGGAGCAAGGTCCATCTCGTCGCCCGCTCCCGACCCACGATGCGGATGACGAGATTTAGCCCCATCAGGCTCACCCGCCGGACCAGCGGGCTGCGCCTTAGCAGGGTCGTGTACCATTTCCAGAGTTTCTCTTTGATCGCTTCGACCATTTCGCTCCTCTTGAATCGTCATAGTCAATCCCTTTCTTAGTAGCTTGGTAAAAAGAGACCTCGAAGGTCTTGAATGTCTCTTCGGAGATCTCCGAGGTCTAGCCGCTAATACTTTTGACACAGTAGCTTAATATTCTTAAGGGGCGTAAGATACCTCAAATTG
>CAZWZZ010000676.1:0-4092 GCA_964638395.1 uncultured Caldilineaceae bacterium | reverse complement strand
GGACAACCCCTTGCTTCAAGGTATTCAGGTCCGCTATGGGGATGGACATACGGCTGACCGTTGTCTGGCGTTACTAGAAACAGTTTTGCTGACAATAGCCGCTTTTACAAATTGCGGTCGTGCGCCCACCACCGACACGATCTTCATACAGCTTGCACTTGGAGGATTTCTATAGACTCGGAATGAGTACCGTTGGAAGAGACTGAAATAGGGCTGATACCCTGGCCTAAGCCACGATAAATCAATCCTGCCGCTTGAGCTAGGACAGAGTCGACCACATGTCGTCCATCAACCAAGATCGGTGTCTGTAAAGCATCCCTCAATGCCTTTAACTCGATTGAATAGTATTCCTGATGTTTCACCATCAGGGCCACAGCATCACAGCCAACCGCTTTTCGGAGAATATCTCCTTTATACTCTTGAACCCACGGATCGTGAATCACTGGCTCAATTCCCAATCCTTTAAGGTGCTGCACCAAGACTTTACTCGGGCTTTCGCGAGTATCATCGGCGTTTTCAAGATAAGCGTAGCCTAAAACCAACACCTTTGCCCCGACGATAGGTCGCTCCATTTTTTGCAATGTTTCGACCACTAATTCAGCCATATGAATGGGCATATATTCGTTAACACGCCGCGATGCGGGGATTAAATTAATGGGCACTTGGCCTTGCGCCCGGGAGGCCAATAGCCAGGGATCCTTGGGGATGCAATGTCCGCCGACGCCGGGTCCCGGCAGCAGCATATTGCGACCCGGCGATTTATTCACCAAGTCACGCACCTGCCACACATCACCCCCAACCGCTTCACAGATAAGGGCTACTTCATTGGCAAAAGAAATATTGACGTCACGGTAGGCATTCTCCGCTGTTTTGACCAACTCGGCAGTCACACAATCCGCCGGATCGAGATCAGCCTGGACAATCCAGCGGTATAAGGCAATCATTGTCTCCGCCGTTTCAGGCGTCATCCCCCCCACAACACGGCTGACCGTGCGTAAATTGCGTAGCAATTTGCCGGTCATCACTCTTTCCGGGCAGTGACCCAGATAGAAGTCTCGATTGACCTGTTTACCTGATGAAGATTCCAACAAGGGTTGAACGATATGGGCCATTGTGCCCGGCGCGATGGTGGACTCGACAATCACCAAAACCCCTTCTGGCAAAACCGGACCTAACTGGGTCAAAACATTACGCAATGCTTTATACTGAGGGATGTGGTTTTCATCGACCGGTGTCTCAACATTGATAAACAAAATATCACGATCGCGTAGTGCATCATAATCGTTCGTGGCCCGAAAACATTTTGCTTGGACCACGGCAGATAGTAATTCTGGCAATCCAGGCTCAACGCCACTAAAGGGAGGATTTCCCCGGTTGATCGGTTCCACTCGATCAGCCCGGATATCCACACCGATAACATCAAATCCGGCCTCGGCAAATAAACAGGCCAGTGGCAATCCAACATATCCTAAACCAATAACGCCTATGTTTGCGGTTTTATGTTGTACTTTAGCTTGTATATCCTGAAGATTCATATTTACTACCTTAATTTATAATATCTAGTTAGCTCATCACGTTCAACGAACGTCATAAGACCTTGAAAGTTAGCGGTCTTGTTTTGACCGACCATAGACCTTTACGATGTTTGCTGTTTATGGCCTTTGATTTTTGAACGGTTGAACCATATACAGCGTCTTTGGAACACTATTTTGGTGGCGTGGCTCTTGAATTTTGTGTTACCAAAATTTGCTTATCGATAAATTTTCTCGATCTCAAACCGGTTGTTAATGAGGTTGACCGGCTTGGCCATAATGTCCCTCCGAAACGGGTTGGCCCGTTTTAAGCCGGTGTGGGTCAGGAGATAATCCTTCACTACCTGCTCGCCACCACTCCAGAGCAAATACCCCAAAAACTGCTACGAGAAGGCCAAATGCGCCGGCCATAACCGTATTGAACATTACGCCGGAAGACACAGGTTGCTGAGGCACAGAAGCATAGCTGACCAACCGAATTGGATTTGTTTCTTCATCCCCTATATCGCTTTCGGCTACTTTCCGGGCCAGAGCCAAATAGACTTCCTGCTTCAGGGTATGCTGACGGGAGAGGGTGTTGAAAGTTTGACGCTGCGTCGCCATCTTGGCTTGTAACTCGTTCACCTCTAGGGATGCTTTCTCAATGGCCGCTGCGGTGGCAGCCAGATTACTCTCCAGCGTGGCTAACACGTCCTCGATTTTCAACGAACTATCTTCATCAACATTGATTTCCAGAGTTAAATCAACGGGACTGTTTTGTGAGGTCAGTTGGGCTAATTCAACCAGTAACCCGGTGGTGGCTACTGTTTCATCGAGGTTGTTTTCAGTCACAAGTGTTTGTAGCTCTCTGGCCTGGGTAATCAGCAATTCCAATTTATCCCGCCGAGTTTTCTGAATGATCAGAGCTTCAGCTTTTTTCTCCAACTCCGCTCCTAAGATACCAAAATTGGCATAAGTTACGCCATCTTTATCTGTTGAAGGTAATTCCATAACTATGGAATTACCTTCAACTAGGGGTCTGTTTTCTGCGGTCAACAATCCCTGACCCGTCTCAGCCCCAATCTTGGCCAGATTGGTTTCCAACTCATTCAACTCGGCCTCGACCTGATTTAAGTCTGTCACAAATGTAGCCTTTTCTCGCTCACTCTGACCATAGATACCATTGGCCTGACTCACAAATAGGTTAGCCCATAGATTAGCGATGTCGGCTGCCTTTTGAGGATCACCCAGTTCGACGCTTAATTCCACCAGGCTAGGGTCGGCAGATGAAGTGGCATTGAGACTCTGGGAGAGCCTTTCAATGGTAACCGGTTGGTTCGAGTCCAAAGCGATCCCTTCATCGTTTAGCGTCTGGGCTAATTGGGTTAATAGCTCATCATTGGTAGCTATCAGGGGAAGTGCCTGGTATTCGGGCAGGAGGCTCTCTGTTCGAATATCAGGGGTAAACTGGAGCAGGAGCTGTGGTTTAGTAATCGCCACCAGGGCCTTCGCCTCATACTTTGGGGGAACGAAAGAAGTAACGATAAAAGCCGCTAACGCTGCGATAACAGCTATCCCCACAATCCAGTACCAATATTTAATTAAAACAACGATATACTGACGCAGATCGATTTCTTCTTCCATAACGTCAACGCATCCTTTTGGGAGTCCTTGGCGGTTCGAGATGTGCGGCGTCTGGCTGCGCCGTGCCGTTGTCGATGCCTGTTTGAAATACAAGCTCCAAATCTAGCACACAAAGAATTTATGGACAAATCAACAGGCACCATTGTGGTAAATAGCGCAAAAGTAGTACAGGGAAGGAATTTGTTACACCACATCCGCAAACGTCTTCTTACTCTTCATAAACCAGACATACCCCAGCAAACAGACCCCAAAAGCAGCGATCGTTATCAGCAGATACTCTCCCCAGTCAGGCTGTTGGCCGAACAGAGTCACCCGCCGAAAATGATTAACGATGAAGCTGAGGGGGTTGATATAAATGAAGATGCGAAAGGAGGGGGGCACGGCGGAAACAGGATAGAAAATAGGCGTTAAAAAAAAGAGCATCTGTACGACGACCCCCAAAAGATGGCCAATATCCCGGATGAAGACGCCCAGCGAAGCCAGAAACCAGCTCAGGCCCAGACAGAAAAAAAGAAGCGGCAGGTACATAAGCGGTAACAAAATCAGGGTCCAGGGAATAGCGCCCAGCACGATCAGAGCGCCGATCAGCAGGATAACCAGGCTAAACAGCGAATGAATAACTGCCGCTGCCAGGGTGCTGACCGGCAGAATTTCCAAAGGGAACACCACCCGCTTAACATAATTGGGATTGTTGACGATTAAGGTGGGAGCGGCCAGCGACGACTCGCTGAATATGTTGAACGCGATCAAACCGGCAAAGAGGGCCAGGGCAAAACTGGCGTGATTATCAACGGCTACCCCCTCCCACCTGGCCTGGAAAATAACCGAAAACACAAACGTATAGACCAGCAAAATGGCCAGCGGCGTAATAAATGACCATACCAGCCCCAAATAAGAGCCTTTGTACCGCTCGAAGACGTTTCGTTTGGTAAACTGC
>CAZWZZ010000675.1:0-4095 GCA_964638395.1 uncultured Caldilineaceae bacterium | reverse complement strand
ATACGGTTTCGCTACGCTCACCTACTCGGGATGCTCCTAACTTAATGACATTGGGAGTGAGCCGGTTTACACGTTGACTCAACAAAATATGGTACTTTCTTGACAGTTTATGTTATAATTACAAGCAAGAAGAATAATTCAAAGTTTGTCTCGAATGAAACATAGCTATCGCTGCCAATTTTATACAGAGGTCGGATTATGCTAACAGATACGCCTCGAACTCTTTCCCGTCTGGATCTGTTGTATTTAGCCACCCGCGAGTTTAACACCGGCCTTGATCTTTACGCCGTTCTCAACCGCGTGCTGACTGCCACCGTTGCTTCCCTGGGCGCGTCCGATACGAGCCTCTCCATTTTTGATGAGGCCGGTCAATTGGAACACTTTATCCCTATCACCGGCTTTCAGGAACGAACTTTAGCTCCCGCCAAAATCAAGGCTATTCATGAAGAGGGCCTGGTCGCCTGGGTTCAGGAAAATCGGCAAGCCATACTCATCGAAGATGTTAGCGCCGATGCCCGATGGTACTACGACAGGAACAAACCGGATTTAGTCAACCAGGGCAGTGCCATCGGCGTCCCGGTCCAAACGCCGGAACAATTCATCGGAGCCCTGGTTATCACCTCTACCCAAACTAACTATTTCGATGACAGCGATTTGGCGATGCTGACCATTATTGCCGACCAGGCCGCCTTCGCCATCAACAATGCCCGCCTCATCGAAGCGGAACAGCATCGGCGTCGCCTGGCCGATACTTTGGTTTCGGTGGCTCGCACCGTCAACTCCTCTCTTGATTTAGATGAGGTTCTCAATCTTATCTTGAAAAATTTGGCCCGCGTCATCGAGTATGACAGCAGTACCATTATGCTCTGTGATGAGGAGCAAACTCTCTCGGTTAAAGCGGCGCGTGGCTTTGAGAGTATGGAAGCTGTCATGAAAGTCCAAATATCAAACATCGACCAAAACACCCCGAATTATCAAGCCATTCTCCAGAAAAAACCTGTTGTTATTGCCGATGTCGAGCAAGAACCCGGCTGGAAAACGACCGAGACATCAAAACCGGTCAGAAGTTGGATCGGGGCCCCGCTCATTGCCCGCGATAAAGTGATCGGGATGTTAACGGTCGATAGTTACGAAACCCATAAATATACCCCAGACAATGCACAAGAAGTGGCCGCGTTTGCCGATCAAGCCGCGACAGCCGTGGCCAATGCTCAAAGCGTTATTTCTCTCCAAAATGCCGAAGCTACTTACACCGCCCTTTTTGAGCATAGCACCGACGCGATCTTTATCACCGATTATCAGGGCAACATCATCAATGTCAATCACAAAGCCTGTCAACTTTTACTACGATCAAAGGCTGAAATTATCGGCAGTGACATTGGCAATATTAGCACGCCTCTAAAAAATTTATTATGTAAACAAAATGACGAGTTACGGACAGGTAAGGAAGTATCCATAGAGATAGACGTTTTTGACACCACCCAACAAATTGTATCACTTGAATTGCACGGACAACAGGTGCGGTATGCTGACCTGGATTGTGTCCAGTGGACAGGACGGGATATTTCAGCCCGCAAAGAGGCCGAGAAAATGCGCCAGGATTTGGTCAATATGCTCGTCCACGACCTCCGTGGCCCGGTTGGCAACCTCATCAACGTCATCGAGATGTTGCCAATGCTAATCGACGCCACCAACGAATCCCCGGCCTTCCAGAACATTCTGGAAATGGCCCGCCGCAGCGGTCAGGAAGTGCGAGACTTGATCGACTCGATGCTCGATGTGGGCTTGTTGGAACAGGGTGAAATTCCGCTCCAACATAACCCGATGCTTCTGGATGATCTGATCCAGGCGGTTCACGAACAGGTCGAGCCACGAGCCAGCGCCAAAGAAACGGAGTTGATCCTCGAGCCGCTGCCGGAGGTGCCGGTCATGTGGATCGACGGCAGCATGATTCGGCGGGTCCTCATCAACATGATAGATAATGCCATTAAATACACCCCCAATGAGGGTCTCGTTACCGTGACCACGACGTACACCGAGGCGGACAACGTGGTTCACTTTGCTGTGACCGACAACGGCCCCGGTATCAGCCAGGCCGATCAGACTCATATCTTCAACAAATTCTCGCGGGTGGCCCAGACTTCAAAAACGGCTTCCGGGGTGGGGTTGGGGCTGGCTTTCTGCAAACTGGCTGTCGAGGCCCACGGCGGTAACATCGCTGTCGAGAGCGAAGGGGTGGTCGGACGGGGCAGCACCTTCCACTTTTCGATCCCCATCGGCGACCAGCCGGAAATGGAAGATTTTTGAACCTGGAGCTGATTGCCCACCATTATGATTTACTCTACGGCGATTTTGAGGCGGATGTGCCGCTGTATCAAACCTGCGCTGAAGCAGCAGACGGTCCCCTCCTCGAAATCGGCTGCGGCACAGGCCGCTTATTACCGCCCCTGGCCCAAGCTGGTCATCCCTTGACCGGCCTCGATCTCTCGGAGACCGCCCTCACCATAGCCCACGATAAAATCAAGGCCGCCGGTCTGACTGAGCAGATTACCCTGCGCCAGGCTGATATGCGCCATTTCGATCTGGCCGACAAACAGTTCGCGCTGACCCTCATCCCACTGAACACCCTGATGCACTGCCACACCACCGCCGATCAACTGGCCACGCTGCAAACCATCCACCGCCATCTACGCCCCGGCGGCCAACTCATCATCGACCTTTTTTACCCCGACCCGACGCTGTTAGCCGAGGTGGATGGGCGGCTTTATCTGGAAGCGGAAGCCGTCGATGAGCGGAGCGGGCGGCTGGTGCAGTGGTTCTGGCAGCACGACATCGACCTGGCCGAGCAGATGCGCCATCTAACCTACATTTTGGATGAAATCGACGAGAGCGGTCAAGTGCGCCGGGTCCGCATCCCCTTCTCCCTCCGTTTTATCTACCGCTACGAGATGGAACACCTCCTCAAACTGAGCGGCTTTGAGGTCGTCACCATTTATGGCGACTACGATTTTTCTCCCTTCGAGAGCCACAGCCCCCGCATGATCTTTGTCGCCGAAAAGTAGAGACCAGGCCACTCGGAATATCGGTTGTGTTCCAGAAGCGCCTCACCCCCGATAGTGTTTGTAGAGATTTCTGAAGAAATTGTAGAGGCATCTCCTCCCTATTTGACCTCAAACAGAGGCTATTCAGCCCTACTGCTGTTTGTCAAAAAATAAAATACACGTACAATGTGGATCAATCTGGTTTTAACATAGTTAAGTTGCCACAATCTCTACTGCTTCCAGATAAATTTTCTTGTCCCTCAGATAGCCCTTAGCCTTAAATTAATCGTTATACAAAAAGTCTTCGACGGGATCAACCGGATTTCCAAGATGAAATGACAAAAATCTTGCCGAAGGATTTGTTAATCTTAGTCAAAAAAGTTGACCTCTTAACGTTGAAAATCACATAAACAAGAGACAGGAAAAGCTTATGAGTCACTCACACGATGAGAAACGAACGTTATCCCGGCGGGAGGCTTTGCGGGCAGTGGCGGCTGCTACCGGGGCCATTGCTCTGGCAAATCTGCCGGAACAGTGGATCAGCCCGGTTATCGAAACGGGCGTATTACCGGCCCATGCCCAAACGTCACCGCAGCCGCCGGCAGCCCCGACGGAGACGCCGACAGCAGCGCCCACAGCAACCCCGACCGCAACAGCGCCGCTGTTGCCTTTCAGAGCCGCTTGTGACCCGGCCCCCTCCCCCGTACAGGCAGGGGTTCCTACGAATGTCAAAGTTATTTTTACGGGGGATGTGCCGGTCGATGGGACACAGATGGTGCTTACCTTTTCGCCGGGGATCATCACCCCGGTCACGGCCACAGCAACCAATGGGCAGTACAATTTCGATTTTACCCCCCCCGCCAATAGCGCCGGACAAACTATATCCTACAGAGCCGATTTCACCGCTTCAACCGTCACCACCCGGAGTGGTAACACCGTTGATGTGAGTGGGTTCAATGGGGTTGATTGTGATAGCAGTACCATCAGCAATCAGTGAGATGGTTCAGAATAAGTTGACATTTTTTTACCCGCCAGGTTGAACAACGTCACCCCG
>CAZWZZ010000674.1:0-4096 GCA_964638395.1 uncultured Caldilineaceae bacterium | reverse complement strand
GGGCGTCGATGTCGAGTATGGCATCCTGACCTACGTCATCCCGGCGGATGCCCACTGGTGGCTGCGGGAGATTGACCTGGCCACGAGCGAGACGCGCCGGCTGTACACCGAGAAGCATAGCTACGGCCCGACGGCCCACCCGACCGATGCTAACCTGGTGGCCTACAAAGGCATCCAGGGCATCGCCATCAATAATATGGAAACAAACACCGACCAATCCGTGACCACCGATTTCCGCGACCACACCCCGATCATTTCGCCGGACGGCAGTCAAGTGGCCGTTTCCTACCAGCAAGACGGGCATTGGGAAGTGCATACAATGAACATTGACGGCAGCAACCGCCACCGCCTGACCACGACCCCGCTGACCGTCCTGGCCGAGAATCAGCAATTGACGACCGCCGTCCATATGGGTAAGGAGCGGGTCGTGGCCCCGGACAATCCGTGGTGGAACAATGCCGCCCCGACCTGGTCGCCCGACGGTAGCCAAATCGCCTTCGTCAGCGACCGCAGCGGCGAATGGGACATCTGGATTATGAACGCCGACGGCACGAACCAACGCCGGATGTTCCCCAACGGCGCGTTGGACGAGATCGCCTTGAACTACGCCGGGGTTGATGAGCGGATGTTGTCCTGGCAGTAGTGGCGGAAGGCTGGAAGATTGGATGGATGGAAGGTTGGAAGGTTGGAAGATTGGAAGTTTGGAAGTTTGGAAACTTCGAGAGCGAAATAGTGCTAACTAAAGTAACATCTACGTATTGAGGTGATAAAATGACGAGCAAGCGCGTAGCCATTCTGACGGGTGGCGGCGATGTACCGGGCTTGAATGTCTGTTTGAAAAGTTTAGTTTATCGGGTCATCGATGAAGGGTTTGAACCGATTGGCGTCCGCAAGGGCTGGGAAGGGTTAATCAACTACAACTACCACGACCCGACGACCTATGGCCAACATTTCATCGAAATGACCAAGAATATGGCCCGCGTCATCGACCGCACCCCCGGCTCCTATTTGCACTCTTCCCGCGTCGATCCGTTGCAGGTTTCGCAGCGGTTGGTGCCCAAATTTCTGCGGAATGGCCAGCCAACGCAGGATTTGACAGCCCATATCAAGGATGTGGTGCAGCGACTGGGCTACAAAGCTCTGATTACCATCGGCGATGATGATATGTTGCGTTACGCGGCTCATCTTAGTAAAGAAGGGGTGCCGATCATCGCCATCCCGAAGACGATCCACAACAACATCTTCGGCACCGATTACACCATTGGCTTTAGCACCGGCCTGGCCCGGGGCGTCTCCTTCATCCACGAATTACGCTCGCTGGCCGGCTCGCGGGAGCAGATTATGGTCGTCGAATCCTTTCGGGTCAACTCCGGCCTCAGCTCCCTGATGACCGCTTTTCTGGCCGGGGTGGATCGGGCCATCATCCCCGAAGTGCCCTACGACCCGAAAAAGCTGGCCACGCTGGTCCAGCGGGACAAGGGCCTGAACCCGACCAACTACGCCGTGGTGACGGTCAGCGACGGCTCCCGCATCGAGCCGGACAAAGTGTTAGAGTACACGCCCCATCTGTCGCCCCGCAGCAAGTCGGTGGTTCTACAACAGATGACCGAAGAAAAGGCAGAGGAAGTCGGCCAGCATGAGGAGTTTACGCTGGATGAGGTGTTGGAAACGGGCAGCAAACTGGCCGGGAGCGGCATGGTCGTGGCCGAACTGTTGGAGCATCTGCTGCAAGAGGAGGTCTTTCTCCAGCCGCTGACCTATCTGTTACGCACCGGCTTCCCCGACGGGCAGGATATGTTGGGGGCTACTAACTACGCCATCCTGGCCGCCCGCCTGTTGAAAGAGGAAAAATTTGGCCGGATGACCGCCTATCAACGTCGCTACAACCTGACCCACGTCGATCTGCAAATGGTCACCCAGGGCGTCAACGGCGTCGATGTGGCGGAAATGTATGATGTGCATAATTACCGGCCCAGAGTCAATTTGATCTGGGCGGCGTTGGAAGACTAATGAGAGATTAAGTGATTAGGAGATTAGGAGATTGGGAGATTGGAGCGATTGAAGCGTTAGCAGAGCGTCGCATCCTGAGTAGCGCAGCGTATCGAAGGGCAGCAGAGCGTCGCATCCTGAGTAGCGCAGCGTATCGAAGGGTGCGACGATCTGCTGAGCGCAACGCCCAACTCCCTTGATCTTAAAGACGGAGGACCGTCATTATGAATTTATTTAATGGAAAGAAACAAGAAACGAACGGCAACGGCAGTATCGTTCAGGTCAAGGAAGTCGTCAAGAGCTTCCCCGTGGGCGATACGGAAGTGACGATTTTGAAGGGTATCTCCTTTGATGTCAATCGGGGCGAATTCGTCTCCATCGTCGGGCCGTCGGGGAACGGGAAATCGACCCTGCTGAATATGATTACCGGCATCGACCGCCCCTCCGATGGGCAGGTGATCGTCACCGGCAAGGAAGTCCATAAGATGAGCGAGAACAAACTGGCCGCCTGGCGGGGGGAGAATGTGGGCATCATCTTCCAATTCTTCCAGATGCTCCCGGCTCTGAGCCTGCTGCAAAACGTCATCCTGCCGATGGACTTCGCCGGAAAATATTCAACCAAGGAGCGGCGGGAGCGGGCTATGCACCTGCTGGACATCGTCAGCCTGGCCGATCAGGCCGAGAAGCTGCCCAGTATGGTCTCCGGCGGCCAGCAGCAGCGGGCGGCTATTGCCCGCGCCCTGGCCAACGACCCGCCCCTGCTGGTCGGCGACGAGCCGACGGGGAACCTCGACTCCCGCACGGCCGGCGACGTCTTCGACCTGTTCAACGAGCTGGTCGAAGGCGGCAAGACGATGCTGATGGTTACGCACGACAAAGAGTTGGCCCGGCGCGTGCCCCGCGTGGTGGAGATCACCGACGGCAAGATTACGCGGGATGAGTACGCGGGCGGGGCCGGCTGGACGGGATATTAATAGATATGAGTTGTCCCCACTGTTGCGGCCTGGAGAGTCTGTTTGATAAAAAAACGGCCGCCAAAGATTTGAAAGAATATCGCCAAAAAGGGCCGGAGAAATCAACCCGGCTGTTGATAGAGGCTCTTAAGGCGGAAGGCGTGGCCGGGGCGACGCTGCTGGACATCGGCGGCGGCATCGGGGCTATTCAGCACGAACTGCTCCAAGCCGGGGCCGGCCGGGCCATCGACGTCGATGCCTCGGCGGCCTACATCGAAACGGCCAGACAGGAAGCCGAACGCCAGGGCCACGCCGACCGGGTGACCTACCACCACGGCGATTTCGTCGAGTTAGCCGACAGCCTCGACCCGGTCCACATCGTCACCCTGGACCGGGCCATCTGCTGCTACCCCGATATGCCGGCCCTGGTCGGCTCCTCCGTTAAACTGACCCGGAATTTATATGGCCTGGTTTACCCCCACGATACGTGGTGGATGAAAATCGCCGTCCGTTTCCTCAACGTCTTTATGTGGCTCCGGCGCAATCCCTTCCGCGTTTTCGTCCACTCCAGCGAGGCTGTCCGGCAATTGATTGAGAGTCACGGCCTGCACCCTCGCGTCACCAAGAAAACCTTCTTGTGGCGGGTTGTGGTGTATGGTCGGTGAGTTTGAACCAGGTAACTGGCCAGAAATAATCTGTTATAGTCAGGGAGATTGGGAGATTGGAGATAAGGAGATTAAAGAAAAATCTCCAATCTCCTCATCTCTAATCTCCAGATGAACTTAGCCGCTTATTTTTTGAAGGTTAAAGCGTGAGACAATCATGAGCGTTATCTGGCATAAAGTGTGGTTTGATCTGTGGCGCAACAAAGCGCGGACGATTCTGGCCATCCTGAGTATCGCCGCCGGGGTGTTTGCCATCGGCGCGATTTTTGGCATGGTCGATCAGTTGATTACCGGGATGGACTCGGCCCATCAAGAGACTATTCCCTCCCACATTCAAATATTCCTCAAAGATCGCATCGACAAAGAGACGGCCATCCGCCTGGAGAAAATCGACGGCGTCGAAGAGGTCGAAGTCGCCAACGAAGTGACCGTCCGGAGACGGATCAGTAAAATGTGCTATCGGCAAAAGATATTTGTGGCTCAGGAAGA
>CAZWZZ010000673.1:0-4111 GCA_964638395.1 uncultured Caldilineaceae bacterium | reverse complement strand
CCGTTGCCCTAAAAACAGCGATTTCATAGCGGGGATTAGGAGATTAGGAGATTTTATCGGAAAATTTATCTCCTCATCCCCAAATCCCCGCTAAAAAATGGTCGTTTTGAATACCTGCTGAATAGATATGAATTTTAATGAGTTCAATCCAGTTCAATCCAACCCTGACTCGTCCATTATCGAGTCGGGCAGGGGCAGGGTAAAGCGAAAGATACTGCCCTGGCCAATGTTGCTTTCAGCCCAGATGCGACCGCCATGCTCTTCAACGATACGTTTGGCGATGTGCAACCCCAGTCCGGTTCCCTGGAGGCGGTCTTTGCCCCGGCTGTTGACTTGATAGTAACGGGAGAAAATTTCTTTCAAGGCCTCCGGCGGAATACCGATTCCGTTATCTGTGACCTCGATCAGGATGGCGTGCGCGGTCGTCGAGGCGGTTAAGGAGACCTCTCCCCCGGCTTCGGTGAATTTGATGGCGTTGCCGAGCAGGTTGGTGATGATCTGTTCTAAACGGGTCACATCCCCGATGATAATCGGCAACGAGTCGGGCAGATGCATAGTTAGCTCTACGTTTTGCTGTCGGGCAAAACCTTGCAGTTTGAGATGAGCATGCTGAAGCAGGTCGAGCATAGCGACGGGATCCCGTTCAAATGTCATTTTGCCCTCCTCCAGCTTGGTTAAATCGAGCAGATTGTTAACCATCTCGCTCAATTGAACGGCCTGGTTATGGATGGTCGATAAAAAATCCTGCCGGGTGTCCACCGTCAACTCGGCCCAATCATCGATTAAGATTTGAGTAAAGCCCTGAATGGAAAAGAGGGGGGTTCGTAGTTCGTGAGAAACCGTTGACATAAAATCAGCTTTCAGCCGTTCCACTTCCCGTTCCTTGGTCACATCGTGAACAACTCTCACCTCGCCTATCGGTTTTTTGTCATCGTCGATCATCCGGGTGGCGAAGATTTGCAGCATTTTGCGGGGCTTTGTGGCCAGCGTGACCTCTTTGGCCAACACGCCGGTCCGGGCCTGCCGGGTTGTTTCGGCGGTGATAGCCGACAAATGGGGATGGAGCGTGGCGGAATCAACTGTCTGGCCGATGACTTCCGCCCGCGACAGATTGAGCATCATCAGCAGGGCCGGATTACAGGTAACAATGTGGCCGGTGTGGTCGATGACTAACAAGCCGTCAGCCATATGTTGAATAATGGCCTGATTTTGCTGCTGTTCTGTGGATATTTTAGCGAAAAGTCGGGCGTTTTCAATGGCAATCCCTACCTGGGCGGCGGCAATTTTGAGCAGTTGTTCTTGAGAGGGACCGAAGGCGTGGGGTTTATCGTCATCGACATTGATAACGCCGATGGTATCGTCGTTGGCGGTTAATGGTATAACCAGGAGCGACCTCACTCGCTTGTCAAAAAATATGAAGTCAGGGTCTCGATGAGCATCCGGCACGTAGATCATCTGTCCCTGAGCAACGGCCCGCCCGGCCACGCCTTCGCCCACACGCAGCTTGGCCGCTGCCTGCCAATAGCGACTGACCCCGTCAGCGGCCTTGATTTCCAGAATTTGCCGGCTCTCATCCAGTAAAAAAATACAGCAGCCCCGGCAGTCGATAATCTGTCGCACGGTCGTGACAATCGTTTTTATGACCTCCGGCAAGTTCAGACTACCGGAAATTTTGCGGGTCATGGTGTATAGAATAGCCACCTGGTTCAGGCGGCGACGGGTTTCCTCAAAGAGGCGTGCCCTTTCCAGAGCCAGCGTCGCCTGGGTGGCCAACACCTGACACAGTTCAATGTCGCCGGCAGAATAAATCCGCTGCGGGTCTCTGTCATAAATCTCGATCAGGCCGGTCACCTGTCTTCGTAATTCAAAGGGAAAGGCCAGAATGGTGCCCCATCCCTGGCCGGTGGGGTCGTCTCCGGCCAGTTGCCAATGCTCGGTTCTGGTCGTCGTCGCATGGCCAATGACCGGGCGTTTTGTTTTGAGAACACGCCGGCTGATGGGGTCTTTGGAAAGGGGGAGCGGCCGGTGGAGGGAGCGCCAGGTATGGTGGGGCGGGCTGGCAATGTGTTGGGCCAGGGTGGTGGTGGTTTCGGCCTTTTCGTCGATCTCGCAGAGAAGACAGGCCCCGGCGTCAAAGGCTTCCGATACTTGTTGGGTGATGCGCCGGATGACCGTTTGAGCATCGAGGGTCGTGCCCAAAGCGATGTTGCTCTTATAAAGTATCTTTTGCTCTCGGGTATGGCGTTGGAGCGCCTGTTGTAAACGGAGATTGGCAACAGCGACCGCCAGATGATCGGCCAACGCTTGCAAAATTTGCCGGTCATCTTCGGAAAAGGCACGGGGCGTATCGCTGGCTAAATCCAAAATTCCCAAAACATTCTGTTCTACGGAGAGCGGAACAGCTAAATGGGCGCGGATGTCCGGCAACAGCGGATGGCTCGCTATGTCCCGGTTGGAAAGATCGTCGATCAGAACCATCTTTTGGGTGGTGGTGGCCTCAGTGATAGCCCCGGGAGCATCCAGCGGTAAGGGCGGGCTGTTGTTGACATCAACAGATTGTTCTTTCCAGGCGGCGCTGTGTAGCACCAATGCCTGTTGAGTGGCGTTCAGGAGAAAGAGGTTGACATATTCATAGCCAAACTTTTCGTGTAACAGTTCGCTCACCCGCTCTAGCAGAGGGCCGACCTCGCCGGCCTCTAAGATCGTTTTGTTCAGTTCCGTGACCAGTTGCAGGTAAAGCGCCCGCCGGTTCAAGACATCCGTCGCGGGCCGGTCAGGCCGAACCAGCGTGGTCGTGGCCGCTGTCGTCAGGATGCGATTTTGCAGATGAAGCAGATGGGGCCAGACCGAGTCAGGCAGCTCCAGCGTCCGGGCCACCTCAAAAGTCAACGTAAATAAAGCGGTCAAGACGATCCAGGCTTGTTGCCGCTCAAGCCCGCTGGCCGGTTTGTGGAGCAGGTCGGCCAGGGCGGTTGAAATTTGGGACGGCTCAAGATCAGCCGTATGCAGCAAAGTCAACCACTGCTCCAGATGAGGCGGCGGTTGTATGTCTGCTGTCGCCTCAGCCCACTCAGTGCGTAAAACCGGAACCAGGGCTGGCCACCAGCTTTGTAAACGATCATTATATTTTGGATAGTTAGATTTTAGGTTGTATGTTGACATAGCTGTAAAGCTGATCCCATCTGTCCTGGCCTGAATGTTTTTGATTGTAGCCAGCCCACTACCGTTAGGCAAATGGGAGACTATACTTCATAGCGGCCTACGCTTTGGACGAACCAAGCGAGTCTATGTTATAATGCGCTTTGTCAGTCAAGAATAAGAGTTACGCCGTTGAGCGACAAACGCAGCCTGAGTAGGCGATACCCGTATCGAAGGGGGTCGTTTGGAGCGGTTGCATTCCTCGATACGCCCTCACGGGGTTACTCGGGATGCGAACGGCGTAACTTCCTAAAGAATAAGACTCTGATGGAGGGTTCGTCTACATTGATAAGAAAGTCTATCCTATCCCGGCAACTAATGTTATGGCTATTGCTTCTACCGGTTTTAGCCTGTGGGCCGGCGGCTCGGTGGGAGGTCACGCCAACCCCCACCAAAACCCCGACCCCGCTCAAACCGCTGGCCGAGGTGCTGACGCCGACTCCGTCGCCGACGGCTCTGGTGGTTCCAACTCCCACGACCCAACTCCCGCCGACCAACACGCCCTTACCACCACCGACAGCCACACCTGTTCCAGTCGAAGAAGATCAGGCGGCGGCTTCTGCCGATGGCACATCTGATGAGGCGTCTGATAATGAGGCGTCTGATACTGAAGCCGCTAATAATGAAGCGGCCCAATCGGAGACCGAGGCGGCCTCGGAGCCGACTGCGACCAATCCGCCGCCCCCCCCGCCGACCAATACGCCGGCCCCCCCACCGCCGCCGACCAATACGCCGGCTCCGCCCCCACCGACCAATACGCCGGCCCCACCCCCCCCACCGGCCAATCCAGGCCCCACGGTTATCATCGAAATGCCGAATGGGGACACATACGGTGTCGGCGATGAGGTCGAGCTTATCATCACGGTGCGCGATGCGGATGGCGTGGGAACGTTCAGTTGGGGTGTGTTTACGG
>CAZWZZ010000672.1:0-4111 GCA_964638395.1 uncultured Caldilineaceae bacterium | reverse complement strand
AAAACGGCCCCGGATTTTTTCCGGGGCCGTTTTATATTAGACTTTATATCGATTTAATCATTGAACGTTTTTGGCCTTGTCACGAGAGCAGGATCGTTAGAATTAAAGGATTTTGATCCTATTATCATTCAGACAATCCTGCTCTTTTCGGGAGGCATAACCTTAATCGGTTAATCGCTAATCCTTCGCTCTCGGCTCGTCATCATCAGCCGGTTTATCCTCCGGTGATGGGTCACCAGACGGCTCCTCCGGTTCCGGTTCATCCTTCTTCTTGCCTTCAGCGGCATCCGCTTCGGCTAAGGCCGCTTTGATCTTGGCCTTCAGCTCCTCCTCCGCCGCTTTGGTGCGGTCAAACCCGCCGGGGGGTGGGGGTGGGGTGTAGGGTTGGTAGGCGGAGCCGCCACCGCTGCTGCGGGGCGTCGAGCCGTTGCCGGGGGCGTAGGGCCGGGTTCCGTAGCGGGTCAGGATGACCGCGCCCAGCCCGGTCAGGCTGACGATAATTCCAAACAGGCCGCCGAAGAAGCCCAGCACCCAGCCGATGATAGGGATGATGCCTATTACGGGCATTTTGCTCAGGGCAGTCAGCAGCACTACGCCGATAATCGTGGACATCACGAAGCCCGGCAGAGGCCGATCCATCGTGCCCAGCAGCCGCTCACCGAGCAGTTGGCCGATGGCGATCCAGCCGAACAGGGCACCCATCATCAGCAGGGTGTACCCGGCGAAGGGAATGATGGCCAGGCAGATAGTAATCACCAGCAGGATGGAGGGCAGAAGCAGGATGGCGGCCAGAATAGCGGTCAGGAGGCCCATCCCGAAGCTGACCAGGGGCGTCTGGGCTACGGTATCTCCTACCGTTTGCATCTGCTCCGGCAGGAAGGCGGCCACCACCCAGGCAATCAGGGCCAGGCCGATGATCCAGCTCAGGTCCCAGGCCGTCTCTTCGATGGCGTAGTAGGCGTAGTTGAAAAAGCCCCACCCGGAACTGTGGTTGAACGCCGGCGGACCTGGGGCAATGGGCGGGCCGAAATCGTCATGCCCTCCATCATCATCATCGTCATCCCCAAAATCTTTGAAGCTCTCGACCTTGCCTTTGATCTCCACGCCCTCGGCCCGGTTGATGTTGCCGCCGATGACGTTGACGCTCCCTTCGACGACCGCCGTCTCGTTCAGATCGACATTGCCGCCGAGGACCTCGACATCGCCGGTCACCGTGCCGTCCACGTCGGCATTGCCGCCGATAACGACCAGATCGCCATCGACTTTGCTCGATTCGGTGATGTCGACATTGCCGCCAAAGACGATCAAATCCCCGTTGATGACTTCTCCATCTTCTAGCGTGCGGCTCGTGCCGAAGATGAATTCTTCACCCCCTCCCTGAGCCAGGGCCGGCGAGGCGAAGGTGAGGAGGAGCATGAGGGTTAAAGCTATGGTCAATAATTTGCGTTTCATTGGATTCACCATTTTTTATTTCTACCCACCCCTTATGTCATTCCGAGCGGAGAGCGAGGAATCACTGAGGCGGTTGAATGATATAGAATAGGATAATTAATTTAAATCTATGCTCAGACTAACAGATTCGTTGTCGTAGACAGGCGTCGGGGCGGCGTGGTCAGCAGCCGCAGCCACAGCCAGGTCAGCAGCCCAGCTACGGGAACTATAACCCAGAAAGCGGGCTGGCTGACGGCAATCAGGCCGATTTTCAGGAAGACATCGCCCAACTCGATCAGAGCGCGGACCTGGTTGACAGTTTGGCCCACCCACCCCAGCCAGTAGTAGAAGATTTGCATGTCGATGATCGTGGCCCAGGTGTTGAGTAGCGTGACGCCGCCGATGATGGCCCCGGCGCTGACCAACGCCACCGCGATCAGCAGCAGCAGGCTCAGGGCCAACCACCGCTGCCAGGCCCGCCGGGGTTTGTAATCGGCCAGCCGGCGCTCGAAGCGGGCGGTGAAGCCCCGTTCGGGGATAACCGTCAGCATCGCGGCGGTGCGGAGCAGGCTGTCGGCCCGCCGGACGGCCTGGTAGGTGTCGGCGTCGTCGGGATGCTCGGCCAGGTAGCCCTCAAATTCGGCAATCTCGGCGGCGCTCAACTCATCATCGAGCCATTGGGTGACTTTGTCGGTAAAGGTTGTTCGTTCCATCTCTTCTACTCCATTAGCGGGTTAGCTAACATTTTCCATTTTTTGGCCCAGCATTTGCTTGGCCCGAAAGAGTCGACTCTTGATGGCGCTGACGGTCGTATCCAGCGCCTCGGCAATTTCATCGTAAGACAGCTCGTGCCAATAGCGCAGCACCAGAGCGGCCCGGTAATCGGGGGCCAGGCTATCGAGCAACTCGTGGAGGATGTCCTGGGCCTCGTGGGCCAGGGCTGCATCTTCCGGCTCGGCCTCGGTGGCTGGGATGACCCGCCAGGGGGGGAGTTCATCCCAGGACACCGTCTGGTGACGGCGTCGCCGTAGGCGGTCGATGCAGTAGTTGGAGGCGATGGCAAAGAGCCAGGACGAGAATTTGCGACCGGTCTGGTAACTATCCAGCTTGGTGTAAGCCCGCAAAAAAGTCTCCTGGGCCGCATCCTCCGCCTCGGTCGGGTCGCCCAACATGCGGTAACAGAGGTTGTAGATGGGCCGCTGGTAGGCATCGACGATATTCATAAAGGCGGCCTGGTCTCCCTGTTGGGCCGCCTCGGCCCAGATTTTCTCCTGAGCCTGCATCTCCGGCGTGACCGTCGGGTGCGTTCTCTCTCTGCTTGATTTCGGTTCCGTAGCTACGGAGGGTGACATTGGCAGCTTCTGATTAAAAATAACACTGGCATACATAGTGCGTTGACTTGTCTCCTGGTGTGTCGATCCGAGGCATCGAAGATGACTCAAACCAGCACATCCTCAACTTTCTGTCTGCACTATGCTATACGGGACAGTTTTGGAAAAGTTTCAGGGGATTATAAAAAGAAACAGGCTGTGGGGGTAATTCCCAAAGCCTGTTTGATAGTTTATTATTTTCAGGAGTTACGCACACCCTCGATCCCCAAAGGAGGAAAGTTTGGCTCCTCCCCCGCTGTAGGGAAAGCCGGGAGGGGGATTAATCAAGCCACGGCGTAAGTACCGACATAAAGTTTAGCATTTGGTCAAAAATAATCTATAGAATCCAGAAGCAGTTGTCTATTTTTTCAAATACTGCGCCAACACCCCCAACCCCTCCCCAAAATTGCGCCGGCCCAGGCCGAAACGAACGTGTTGATCGCCGAAATCGAAAACGGTAGCCGGGGCCAAGAGGACGCCGCAGCCCCGCACGGTGGTTTGGCAGAAGGCGGCGGCGCTCTCCCGGTGGAGGCGGACGAAGGCAATCGGCCCGGCCAGCGGTTCCCGCCAGCTAAAATCATCGCTGCCGGCCATAAAGTCGCGGAGCAGAGCCAGATTGTTTTGAATAATTCCCAGGTTGCGCTCGATGATTGTTTCGGCTTTTTCCAGAGTGAGGCGGCTCAGAAACTCGCCGGGGGCGCTGCTGCAAATGGTGGTGTAATCCTTGAAGCTGAGAAGCCGCTCCATCAACGCTCCATCTTGTAGAGCCAACCAGCCAATCCGCAGCCCCGGCAGGCCAAACGTTTTCGACATCCCCCACAGACTGATGGCCCGCTCATACCGGGTGCCGGCCGGGGGCAACTGCTGTCCAGCTTCATACTCCAGGCCCCGATACATCTCGTCGCAGAAAAGCCAGATGCCCTTTGCCTCAGCCCAGCCCAGAATGGTCTCGAACTCATCTGAGGTGGGCAGATAACCGGTCGGGTTGTGGGGCGCGTTGATGACCAGCAGCTTGGTCTCCGGCGTCAGCAACGCGGCCAGCCGTTCCAGGTCCATCTGCCAGCCCCCCTCCGTTTCGACCAGCGGCCAGGCTTGCACCTGACAGCCCCGGTAGCGGGCCAGCTCGAACAGCGATTGGTAGCAGGGCGTCTGCACCACCACCCGGTCGCCGGGGTCGAGCAGAGTCATCATCGTCAAAAAGATGGCCTCCTCCGGGGCATTGGCCACCAAAATCTGCCCGGCGGAGAGACCTGGATAGAACCCGGCGATGGTCTCCCGCAGGGCCGGGTCTCCTTGCGATTCGGTGTAGC
>CAZWZZ010000671.1:0-4118 GCA_964638395.1 uncultured Caldilineaceae bacterium | reverse complement strand
TTTTACGCTGATTGTTGCCCCGGTGTCAATCTAACATCGCAGGGCTACAACGACAACACCCGCAGCCCGGAGTCGTAAATGGTGATCGGCCCATCCTGGGAGACGGTGATGGCCAGACAATCGGCTTCGGCACTCATTTTGGCGGCGCTGCTGTGGCGAGCGCCCTTACCGTGGCCCACTTCGGCTTCGGTGTCGGCGTTGGGCCGCAGCAGCACCATACAGCCGCGAAAACGGCCTTGTTCATCGATGAGCGTCGCTCCATCCTGCTTGGCAAAGTTGATGATCTCTTTATCAGTCAGGCGATTGATGTCGGTGCTGGCGATGGTGGCGAAAGAACTGATCTCCGGCGGGTCGGAATGTTCTAGCACAAGATCGGCATCTCCCAGAATAAAGATGGCCCCCTGATTTTCCTCCGACATCAGAAAGGCGCAACGGAGAATCCGCCGCAGCAGCTTGAGGGCCACGCCCCGCCCCTCGGCAATACTGGCGATGGCCTCGTCGATTTTGGGGATGCTCTCCGCCGACCAACTGCCGTTGGCGTACCGCCCCACCAGTTCCCCATCGGCAAAGACCCGCACCTGTCGCCCGCCGGAGGGCACGAAAAAGACCAGGGCTTCACACCATAGAGACAGGGCGGCGTGCTGCCGAAATTGTGGTCCTAGCATATAGTTGGCAGACGGCTCGTGCGGCGGCTCGCCCAACTTGTGGATGCCGCGCAGATAGCCGTGCTTATCGACCACATACCCTAACACGATGCCATCCACCATCTTGGCCAGGCTGACGACGATCTGGCGCATGCGCCGGATATGGTCGTACCGCTGGAGCTGAATCTCGCTCTCCGGCAGATGGCGGGCGATGTGAACCGGCTCGCCGACGAGCAACACTGTGGACAGCGGCTTCTCTTCATTTTGCATCTGGGCGATGGCGGCGGCGGTTTCGGAGATATGAACCATCGACGGGGCGTCGATCTGCTTCTGGCGGGCCAATTCAAACAAAAACTCGATGCCGGCATCGGCCAGCCAGGCATCCAGAATATCCTGCTTTTCTAGCAATTCACGAAGCTGTTCCGGCTCCAGCTTGACCTCGGTCACGGTTTCCTTGTTGAAGCGGAGTTTGGTCGGATACATAGCCTCGATCAGGTCGGCGTAATGCTCCCGCACCGTGTCGTAACAGATTTTGTGGGCCGAGGTCAACTCGCCCCGCGCCTCGCTCAACGGTTCCGATAGGAGGCGATAATCTTTGATCTGCCGCCAACTGTCGAACCGGTTGTTGACCTGCTCAATGGCCTCCTCGATCAGCGTTTTGAGGCGGAGATCATTGCTGTTTAGCCGGTTGGTCCCGTTGGTCTGCCCCGTTTCTTGGAGGTGAGCCTGGGCTGCATCGACATCCGGCACAATCAAGGCAGTCAGGTAGGGCCGCCCTTCACCGAAGATAACAGCCTGTTTGATGAAGGGGCTATCGTTCAACTGCTTTCGCAGGACGCCGGGCCTGACTCTACGCCCGGTGGAGAGGGTCATCGGGGATTGTTTGTGGCCGGTCAGATATAAAAAGCCATCCTGGTCGAAGCGGCCCAAGTCGCCGGTGTGGAGCCAGCCCTCGGCATCGAGAACCTCCGCCGACTCCTCCGGGTGGTGCCAATAGCCACACATCACCGCCGGGCCACGCAGCAGCACCTCCCCATCCTCGGCGATGCGAATCTGGAAATCGGGAGCAACTTGCCCACAAGAACCGGCTCGATGGGCATCCGGTTCGCTGATGGCCGGAAAGCCGCCCGCCTCGGTCAAGCTGTAGACGTTGAGGGGCTGGAAGCCGCTAACGATCTCGAAGAATTCGGTCAATTCAGGCCGGAGAGCGGCTCCGGTAGAGTAGATGCGGCGGAGGGTGGTGCTGCCATATTTGCTGCGGAGTTGGTTAAACACGGTCAAATCGGCCCGCAGATACGCTTCCCGCAGCTCTTTGGAGGCGCTCAGGCCGGCCTCTCGATATTTCTGGCCGATGTTGAAGGCCCATTGAAAGACGGCCTGGCGGGAGGGAGGCAATTTTTCCAGGTCGCGGGTGATCTGGTTATAAAAATTCTCAAAGCCGTTGGGCGTGGTCAGGCCGATGGTGGGTGTGGTCTGTTGGAGGGCTTCGCCGAGTTTGTCGCTGCCTTCGATGATGACGTGGGCGATGCCGGACAGGAAGTAGTAGAGGGCCGCATCCATCGTGTGCAGGCTCCAGGGCAGCAGCGTCGTCAAGGCTACCTCTTTTTCATCGAGGGTCAACCAGCCGGCCATCGAGCGCATGGCCGCCAGCCGCCGGGCCTGGTCAAACATCACCCCTCTGGGGCTGCTGGTTTTGTAGCAGAGCAGGGCCAACGTATCGGCCGAAATGTTACTCGCGTGGCGGCGGATTGTCTCGACCGCCGTGGCCTCGATTTTCTCCTCCAGAATGGCGGCCAGGGGAATCACCTCTGGGGAAATTTGCGAATTATCCTCATCAACGACGACAATCGTTTGCAAGGTGGGCAACGCTTTCCCGGCAGCCTCGATGATGGGGGCTTGGGCCTGGCCCTGCACCACGGCCAGCGAGACCCCGGCATCGTTTATAATCGTGTGCAACGTGGCCGTAGGAATCCAGGTCCGCAGAGGTACGGCCACCGCCCCGGCCAGATAGCTGGCGATGTAGGCCACCATCCACTCCAGCGGGTTATCGGCCAGGATGGCTACCCGCTGCCCATTGGTTAGCCCCTGCTGGTGGAAAAAATTCGTCAGGCGCAGGGTTAAGGTCCGAAAGCGCCGGTATGAAATGTTTTGGTAGCGCTCGCCCCGCTTGACCTGGAGGCAGGTTCGTTCGCCATAACACTCCAACACAGCCAGCAAGGCCTGGTTGAGCGTTTGGAATTGATCGGGCAATACCTCTCGCTGTTGTTCACCTAGCAGGATGTTATGTTTTTGAGACATTGCGTATCTCTTTCTCTCGTTCCATCACGGCATCGTCTTTTTTTCATTGTACAAGCGGGGGGTAAGTTCGTCAAAAGGGTTTGTGGGAGGAGCCGCTGATTGATTGACCGGCAAGCAAATTGAGCTATAATAGACCAATGAAAGTTAGAAAAGTCATCAAGATGATTGAAAAAGATGGCTGGTTTCTGGCTAGGACACGGGGTAGTCATCGGCAATATAAACATGCTGTTAAAAAGGGTCTGGTGACCATCGCCGGAAAACCGGGTGATGAACTGGCCCCCGGAACCCTCAACAGTATTTTGAAACAGGCAGGCTTGAAAGAATGAAATATCTGGTGGTTATTGAAAAAACGAATACCGGCTATTCAGCCTATTCACCCGACTTAGAAGGATGTGTGGCCACCGGCAGCACCCCGACCGAGGTGGAACAGAATATGCGGGAAGCGATTGAGTTTCATTTGGAGGGGTTACAGCTTGAAGGGTACAAGGCTCCGGCGGCGGCGAGTTATTCGGCCTATATCGAGGTGGCTGTCTGAGCTACACCCGTCAAGTATCCAGGCAAAATGATCCCCTGTTCACCGGCTGCTCTATAATCGAGCTATGGCTGACTATCTAACCAACCCGCACGGTAAATTTTTACCAGAGCGACCGACCAGATCGAGCCGGAAGATTTCATCGAGGTGGTCGAAGCGATATTTGCAGACACAGGAGAAAATCCAATGCCAACGATAGTCGAACAATGGCTAGAACAGGGTCGTCAGGAAGGGCGGCTCGAAGGACGCGAAGAAGGACGTGAAGAAGAGCAAAGAGTCGCCACCCTGAAAATGTTGCGTCGCTATCTGGCTACCCGTTTCGGCGTCGCCGTCGATCATTTCGACACCGCTTTACAGCCCCTCGATCTGCCCAGCCTGACCGCCTTGAGCGATGTCGCGTTCGAGGCCCCCACCCTAGCCACCTTTGAAACCCGGCTGGCCGAGGTCAAAGCGGCGGCCAGCCAAGAAGAAAAAGAGGCCAAGCCGCGAGAAGGTTAGCTACTTCTCAATAATGGTTGCAGCGGCATAGGCACTAACTGTCACCTGGCCCGAGTATGCCAGTGGTAAAGACTGGTTAGAAAGATGAACATAATAAGAAGTGATACGACGCCCCCGACGTCCAGTAAAAATACATTATCAATAAT
>CAZWZZ010000670.1:0-4128 GCA_964638395.1 uncultured Caldilineaceae bacterium | reverse complement strand
GCCACCCAAATTCAAAAAGCACGAGCCGATTTAGAGGATGAGCGCAATCGCCTGGCCGCGCTGATGTCCGAATTGACCGAGGGCGTGCTGGTTTGCAACACAGAGGGAAGGATCTTACTCTACAACAACCGGGCCAGACATCTGCTCAGTCAGGAGCGGGGCGGTTCCTGGGCCGGAAGAGTGGGCGGCTTTGTCGGACTGGGCCGCTCGATTTTCGGTCTGATTGATCGTAACACAATTACCCAGGCCCTAGATGATCTGGCCTATCGTCTGGAAAAAGAGGAGGAACAAACCCTCTCCCAATTTGTGACCACCGCCACGAATGGTCAATTGGTACGGGTTCGTATCGCCCCAATCGTGGCCAATCACGAGAAAATGAATGGCTTCATTTTGACTGTCGAAGATATTACCCAACGTAGCGAACGTAGCCAACGCCGCGACCTCTTGTTACGAACCTTGACCGAACGGGTGCGCTCTTCGTTGGCCAATATTCGAACTGCTATCGAAACGATTGAGCAATTTCCTCAAATGGACGACCAAAAATTGGCCCAGTTACGGAAAGTTATCTACAACGAATCGCTGGATTTGACCGTTGAACTCAAGCAGGTCTCCGCCCAGTACGACTCCGATTTGCAGGCCGATTGGGGGCTGGAAGAGATGCTGGCTAACGATTTATTGTGGGCCATCCAGCGACACTTCGAAGACAAATTGGAAGTCAGCACCTCGATGGATGACCTGGATGAGAACTTGTGGTTGAAGATAGACAGCTACGCCATCGTCCGGGCGGCTACGTTCATTATGGGCCGCCTGAAACGGGATTTTGGGGTGATGGAGGTTAAGCTGTGTCTCCAAAAGACGGGGCAACTGGCGGCGTTAGATTTGGTCTGGCAGGATGGACACATTGACATGGATACCTTATGGTCGTGGCAAAATGAGAAGCTGCCCAGAGCTGGCTGGGGGCCTTCGCTGACTTTGCGGGAAATGGCCGAGCGGCACGGTGGCGAAGTGTGGTGCCAGGTCGATAAGCTCATGAATTTGGCCTATTTTCGGCTCCTGTTGCCCACGACCCAGCCTAAACAGATCAGACCGCCTCAACCGCCTGATGAGACCAGCCGGCCCGAATATTACGACTTTGAACTGTTTCAACAGCCCGGCCAGGGCCAACCTTCCGAGTTGGATCATGTGCCGCTGATGGAGTTGTCTTACACCGTTTTCGATACCGAAACGACCGGTCTCGATCCCTCCGCCGGGGATGAAATCATCTCTATTAGCGCCATCCGCATCGTCAATCGACGGCTCCTGCGGCAGGAAATCTTCGATCAGTTGGTCGATCCCCAACGCCCTTTGTCGCCCGCCTCCATAGATGTTCACGGTATTTCCCCGGAAATGCTCGAAGGGCAGCCAATAGCCGAACAGGTTCTACCCCTCTTCCATCGTTTCACCGAAGGTACTGTGTTGGTTGCCCATAATGCCGCTTTCGATATGCGGCTGCTACAATTGAAGGAGGTCCAGACCGGCGTTAAGTTTACCAACCCGGTTCTGGATACCTTGTTGTTGTCCGCCGTCCTTCATCCCAATCAAAAGGATCATAGTCTGGAGGCCATTGCCCAACGGTTAGGGATCAAAATCATCGGACGGCATACCTCGTTGGGGGATGCGATCCTGACTGCCGAAATTTTTCTCAAACTGATGGCCCTCCTCGATGAACAAGGCATCGTCACCCTGGCTGATGCCCGCAACGCAGCCGAAAAGACAATTCTTGCGCGTCTGAGTTATTAATGGGATACTAAGGTCGTTCTACCCACACTTTCTTTACAAATAAATAAAGCAGATCGTCAGCAAGGGAGAAATCAATGAATAACCTGTGGCATCAACTGGACACCGGACCGGATACGCCTGATGTGATTTATGTCATTGTCGAAATTCCGAAAGGGTCTCGCAACAAATTTGAGTACAGCAAAGAGATCGGCGTTGTCAAACTTGACCGGGTTCTCTTCTCATCTCTCCACTACCCCGGCGATTATGGCCTTATTCCCCGCACCTTTTACGATGATGGCGACCCGCTAGATGCCCTGGTGATGGTTACCGAACCCACTTTCCCCGGCTGCGTCATTGAGGCCCGGCCTATTGGCCTATTTAAGATGGAGGATAAGGGGAAGTCAGACGACAAGGTTCTCTGCGTTCCGGCTCACGATCCTCTGTTTGAAGATTATCAAGACATCAATGATATTCCAAAACATTTTTTAAAAGAAGTCGCCCATTTTTTTGAGGTTTATAAGGACCTGGAGGGAGTCAGAGTTAAACCGGAAGGCTGGGAAAAAGCAGCAGACGCCAAAGAAGCAATTGAACATTCGATCAATCTCTACAGAGATCAATACGGACGTGGTGTTCGCGTATAACTCAGCTTTCAGTCACTCTCGCTGATTGTCACCATTATTTATCCAAACTTCGGGTTATCCACAGCAAAAAAAGGGTGACTGGGGGTGTTATCCACAACTTATCCACAAGTTATGGACCTATCCATCATCATCGTCAATTGGAACGTCAAAAACCTCCTCCGCGCTTGCCTCTATTCTCTGGAGGAGGCCGCTCGAAACATCCCCGACCTGACGACCGAGGTCATCGTCGTCGATAGCGCCTCTAGCGACGGTAGCCCACAGATGGTGCAAGCGGAGTTTCCCCAGGTGGGTTTGATGGCCAGTGCTGAGAATCTGGGGTATGCCCGAGGTAACAACGTAGGCGCGGCGGTGGCCCGGGGCCGCTATCTCTTTCTACTCAACCCGGACACCGTCCTACAACCGACGGCCCTGGCCGAAATGATGGCCTATCTGGACAGCCACCCCGCTGTGGGGGCGCTGGGGCCGCAGTTGCTCTGGCCTGACAACACGGTGCAATCTTCTCGCCGTCGCTTCCCGACGGTGGGCAGCCTTTTCTGGGAGAGTACGCTGCTAGGGCAATGGTTTCCCCACAACCGGCACGCCCGCCGTTACCACCTGGCCGACCGCTCTCCCGATCAGAGCCAGCCGGTCGAGTGGGTCGTCGGCGCGGCCCTGCTTATCCGCCGGGCTGCCTGGGAGGCGGTCGGGCCGCTTGACGAGCATTTTTTTATGTATTTCGAGGAGACCGACTGGTGCCGGCGCTGCGTTGCGGCGGGCTGGGATATTCATTACCTACCGGCAGCCCGGATCATTCATTATGAAGGCCAATCGAGCCAGCAGGTGGTTGCCGCCCGCACCCTCCGTTTTCAGCGTAGCAAGCTGCGTTACACCCGCAAATATTTTGGCCAGGGCTGGGCCACGGCCCTGCGGCTCTTTTTGTGGAGTACTTACGCCTTCCAATGGCTGGAGGAGAGCGCCAAATGGCTCATTGGCCATCGCCGCCCGCTGCGCCGGGCGCGGATGGTCGCCTATGGCCACCTTTTGCGGAAGCTGTGAGGTCAAATGAAAATCGCTTTTCTGACCGGCGAATACCCCCCGATGCAGGGCGGCATCGCCGATCACACCGCTTACCTGGCCCAACATTTGATGCAGCCAGACATCGTTGCCTTCATCCTCATCGACCGTCGCTGGCAAGCGACCGACAGCAAAGCCCCACCTCCCCTCGTGCCCGACCTTCCCCGCCGTCCGATCATCCAACCGTTGCTGCCCAATTGGGGCTGGCGCTGCTGGGGCGGCGTGGTTCGCTTTCTCAACACCTACCGGCCCGACATCCTCCACATCCAATACCAGGCCGCCGCCTTTGATCTGGGCGGTTGGGTCAACTGGCTGCCCTGGTATCTGCGAAAGCGTCGCCTCACAACCAAAATTGTGACCACCTTTCACGACTTACGCATCCCCTACATCTTTCCCAAAGCCGCTCCTCTCCGCTGGCGGTCGATGCTGGCCCTGGCCCGTCATAGCCACGCCGTCATCTGCACCAACCGGGAGGATATGTTGGCAATGAATAATGAGATAATGAACAATGAGATAATGAATAATGAGATAATGAACAATGAGATAATGAACAATGAAATAATGAACAATGAACAATCTCCCAATCTCCCAATTTCCCAATCCCCTCTCCTGACGCTCATTCCCCTCGGCAGCAATGTGGAGCCGCAGCCGCCGCCGGGCTTTGAGCGGGCGGTCT
>CAZWZZ010000669.1:0-4132 GCA_964638395.1 uncultured Caldilineaceae bacterium | reverse complement strand
GGGCCGTCCGGCTGCGGCAAAACGACCACCCTGCGGATGATCGCCGGGCTGCTGGTCCCCAGCGCGGGCGATATTCTGTTTGACGGGCGGTCGGTGCTGGCCATTCCCAGCGAGAAGCGGGGGGCGGTCATGGTCTTTCAGAAGCATCTGCTCTTCCCGACGATGAACGTGGCCCAAAACGTCGGTTTCGGGTTGAAGATGCGGGGTGTCAAGCGGGGAGAGATCGCCGCCCGGGTGAAGGAAATGCTGGAATTGGTGCGGCTGCCCGGCTTCGAGCGGCGAGGAGCGGATGAACTGTCCGGGGGGCAGCAGCAGCGGATCGCTCTGGCCCGCGCCCTGATTATCCGACCCCAGGTCTTGCTGCTCGATGAGCCGCTGGCCAATCTCGACGCCAACCTACGCCTGGAGATGCGGGAATTGATCCGCTCCATCCAGCGAGCGTTGGGCATCACCACCATCTTCGTCACCCACGACCAAGAGGAAGCGGTCATGCTGGCCGACCGGGTGGCTCTGATGTTCGACGGCGTCTTGCAGCAGTATGACGCTCCCCGCGCTTTCTACGAGCGCCCCCGCACCGCCGGGGTGGCCCGCTTCTTCCGCAACGAGAATTTCCTGCCCGGAACCCGCCACGGCTCCCGCGTCGAGACCGCCCTCGGCTCTCTGACCATCGCCCCGGCCTGTCCCCAACCGGACGGCCCAGTGCTGCTAACCATCCGCCCCGAAGAGATCCGCCTCGACCCCACGGCGACGGACAACGTTCTGCCCGCTACGGTCCTGGCTAACGTCTATATGGGGACGCACACCCAACTCCGGGTCCAGGTGGGGGATCAGGTGTGGCGCGTTCAGGCCCCGGTTGATTGTGAAACGGCGGTGGGGGAAACGATCCGGCTGCATTTGTCACAGAAGCGGCTGTGGCTGTTGCCGGAGGGGACCGGTCCCAAATCTACCCCTGCCCATTCCTCCGCTTGACCGTTAACCCATAAAACTCCCGCTAAAGGTGATAAGGAAGGCTGGATTCACCTTGTAAATTGGATAGCGTGGGTTTATAATGGAGGCGTCTGTCATAAAAAGAACACGGCGGACGGTTTAAAGGGGACAGTATGTCGGATTTAATCGGCACAACTTCCAAATTTTTACGTTTTACGCTGATTGTTGCCCCAATCTCAATCTAACTTCTCAGATTTCTGACCCAAGCCAAAGTTTTAACGGAAAAAAAGCCTATGCTAAAAATAACACTAAGCCTCATCCTCCTCATCCTTCTCCTGATTGCCGTTGCCCCTGCCGGGCAGCCGGGCCAGGCCGCACCGCCGAGGGCCGAGACGGTCAGCGAGATGTGGCTGGACATCAGCCTGGGGCCGCCGCTGGTGGCGTGGTTTAATCGGGTGGCCCGCCCGACGGACATCGCCCGCGTCGATCACGTCGAGCGGCTGCCGCTGTTGGACGACGTGACCGTGGGCCGAAAGCTGGTCGTCTTCAAATCCGCCGCCGAAGCAGCGCAGATGATCCCGACCATCGCCGCTCAGGTGGACATCGTCGGCTACAACCTGGAACACGGCCCGGCCAACCCGGTCGATGAGCAGGCCAACCCGGTCGAAAATGCGCGGCGTATGCGTGCCCTGGCCGACGAGCATGGCCTGACCCTGGCCTTTGGCCCGGATCGCCGTTTCGCCCTCAGCGACGGCCCGGCCATTGCCCCCTACGTCGATATTTTTGTGCTGCAAGTGCAGCGGGTGCAGACAGAGCCGGGCACGGTCTACGACTTTGTGCTGCCGATGGTCACGGCCCTGCGGGCGGCCAACCCCGACCTGGAAATCAGCATCCAGGTGCGGACGGAGGGGGATGTGGTGGCCCTGACCGACCTGGTCGACTCGCTGCGGGCGGAGCTGGATGGCGTCTCCATCCTGACCAGCCCGGAGACGACGGCTGTCGCCGAGGATTTGGTGGCCGAACTCCGCGCTCGCCGGGAGGGGCTCATGACCGACGCGCCCACCCTGCTGCGGCGGGGCGACGTGCCCTCGACGCCGCTGCGAACCGCCGCCAGCCCCAACGTCCCCCTCTCCCCACGTTTCGGCCAGACCGCCCTCTTTCAGACCAGCACCCTGTTCTGGCTGGCGCTGGTCGGGGGCACGCTGCTCGTTGGCGGCATCGGGGGGGGGCTTGTGGCCGCCCTCATCTTTCGGGCCAAACGATAGGCATGGCCGAAACGACCGAGGTGCCGGAGGCGCTGTCTCCTTTTGACTGGGGCCGCGTTCTGCCGGCCCTGCGCTCCCGCAACTTTCGCCTCTTCTGGCTGGGCCAATCCGGCTCGACCCTCGGCACGGCACTGCAAGTGGTGGCCGAGGGCTGGCTGATCTACGACCTGACCCAATCCACCTTCTGGCTGGGCATGGTCGGCTTCATCGGCCTGCTGCCGGTAGTGCCCATTGCCCTGCTGGGGGGGATGCTCATCGACCGCGTCCCGCGCCGCAAGCTGATTATCGCCACCCAGATCGGTCTTCTGGCCCAGGCCGCCCTGTTCGGGCTGCTGGCGTTGAGCGGGAGCCTACAACTGTGGCACATTATCGGCCTCTATTTCCTCTTTGGGGCTTTGCTGGCCATCGACCATCCGGCCCGGCGGGCGCTGCTGGTCGATCTGGTCGAGGCGGAGGAGTTGGCCAACGCCGTGGCCCTCAACGCCAGTATGTTCAATATTGCCAACCTGATTGGGTATGCAGTGGCCGGGCTGTTGATCGCCACGGTTGGCGCGGGCGGGACGATGCTAATCAACGCGGCCACCTATCTGCTGCCCATCTACGCCCTGACGCTGATCCGCATCGCCGACACGGGCCGGGATCGGCGAACCGTCCCGCTCCAATCGGCGCTGACCGAGGGCTTTGTGGTTTTGTGGCGACAACCGGCCATTTTGGGTACAATCAGCCTGATGGCCGTGGTCGGCGGGCTGGCCTGGCCGGTCTTCGGCTTGATGCCCGCCTTCGCCGAGGCGGTGCTGGGCACGAACGCCGTTGGTCTGGGGCTGCTGCTGGCTACGGGGGCTTTCGGCTCGGTCATCGGCACGGTCGTGGTGGGCCGCCTGGGGGGACGGCAGCGAGGGCGGACGATGTTGTGGGTCAGCCTGCTGCTGCCGGCGCTGGTCGTCGGCTTCGCCCTGTCGCCGACGATGTGGCTGGCCTGCCTCTTTTTGATCCCGTTGGGCATGACCCTCCTGATTTTGCAAAGTTTAGCCATCACCGTCGTCCAACTGAACATCGCCGACCGGGTGCGGGGCCGGGTCATCAGCCTGTACAGTATGCTCCACGCCGGGGCCGATACGCTGGGCAACGTCGTCATCGGCAGCGGCGCGGTCTATCTGGGACTGCCGCTGGCCCTGAGCCTGGGCGGGCTGCTCGCGCTGGGCTATACGCTGGCCGTGTGGCTGCTGCTGCCGGTGATGTATCGTTTAGAGTGAAAGCGCGTTATTAGAGGTCAACCATCTATGTCTATCAAAATGAAAGGCCGGCCCATCATCCCCGGTCGGGCCGGCGGCGAGGCGCTGGTGGCCACCGAGCCGCTCAGTTTTTGGGGCGGCTACGATTACCGCAGCGGTACGATCATCGACCAACGCCATCCCCTGGCCGGACAGGTGGCCGCCGGGCGAATTTTGGCCCTGCCCTTCACCCGTGGCTCTAGCACCACGACCGCCGTGCTGTTGGAGGCCGTCAAAGCCGGGACCGCCCCCGCCGCCATCCTGACCACGGCTCCCGATTCCTTTTTTGCCCTGGCCTCGATTGTGGCCGACGAAATGTACGCCCAACCGATTCCGCTGGTGGTCTTATCGACCGAGGATTTTTCACGTTTGATCAGCGGGCAACAGGTGACCGTGGCCGAGGATGGCCTGGTGGAGATTGTAGTAGAGGGCAGTCTTCTGAGTAGCACCCCATAAACCGCTGCCGGGTTTATGAAATCAACAGGAAACTCAATGTCATTAAGTTAAGCGATGATAGCATCCCAGATTGGAGCAGTTTTTGAAACTGCTCCAATCTAAATCTAATCTAACTCCAATCTGATCTCACTTCAAAGACTACTCCGCCGCGATTTCCTGTTCCGGGCCGGTGACGACCGCCGGATTGCCGTCCGAGATGTAATAGGCGTCCGG
>CAZWZZ010000668.1:0-4141 GCA_964638395.1 uncultured Caldilineaceae bacterium | reverse complement strand
AATTTTGAATACATCCCCATCGAGCTAATCAGCAATATTTATGACACATTTTTGGATAATCGGCGAGCGTCAGGCGCTTACTACACACCTTTAGTATTAGCCGATTTCATTCTCGAAGAGACGATGGGAGATGATGTCATTCAGCCAGATATGACCGTTCTCGACCCGGCTTGTGGCTCCGGCATCTTTTTGGTGGGGGCTTATCGTCGCCTCGTTCAAGCCTGGCGGCGAGAAAATGGTGAACCATCTGCTCAAGATTTAAGTTATATTTTGCAGCGTAACATTTTTGGGGTTGATAAAAATGAGGAGGCGGTTCGCATTGCGGCCTTTAGTTTGTATTTGGAAATCTTAAACCATTTGAGTAATGAACAGGTTCGTAATGATTCTTTTCATTTTCCTTCGTTACAACAACGGAATTTACTGGTTTATGATTTCTTTGAGGAGAACATTGACCACATCTTCGCCGATGACAAGTTTGATCGCGTTGTGGGCAATATGCCGTGGGGTCGAGGGACGCTAACAGACAAGGGGGAAACCTGGCTGAAAAAAGGCGACCATACCGTGGGGGGGAAACAAGCGGCCCCCGCCTTTATGCTCCGTGTTCCTGAATTTTGCAAAAAAGATGGCGAGATAGCCCTGCTGGCCCCCACAAAAAGCACCATCCTGGTCACCAGTGAAACCCACAAAACATTTCGTAACCAATTTTTTGCCAGCTATGATGTCCGAGCCGTGGTCAATTTTTCCGCTTTAGTGTATGAACTTTTCCCTAAAGCAATTAGTCCCGCCGTAGCGATATTTTATACCCCCAACTCACCCTCTTTAGATAGCAAACTTGTCTATGCGGTTCCAAAGCCATCTCCCTTATCACAACATCTCAAAGCAATTGTCCTGGACACGACTGAGGTTAAATTTTTGAGCCGTGACGAGTTACTGGCATACCCTGAATTATGGAAAGTCGCTTTGTGGGGGAATCCACGGGATGCGGCATTGATTAAGCGGTTAGTATCAGCACCTAAGTTAGAACAACAAGCCAAGAATTTGGGATGGGAAGTTTGTGAAGGTTACTCCGCGAAGCAAAAAAGCAGTAAACCCAAAGAAGCAATCTGGCTAAAGGGATTACCATTTTTGCCTACTGATCAATTTCCAGATTGGATAGTTAAAGCTGTAGGTACGGTTGAGGATACTTTATTTGAAAGACCTCGGCGCAAAGAGATATATACCGCACCGCTTGCTTTAATACACCATAGCCGTTGTCGGGGAGCATTCTTGCAAACTGGAGCGATAGCATACAAAAATAAAATTTCTGGTGTTGTTGGGCATGAAGGACAGGAAAATTTCTTAAAATGGTTAGTTGCTTGTGTAAATTCACCGCTAATACATTACTATCATTTTCTAACTTCGACTTCTTGGGCTGTTGAAAGAGGTACAATTATTCATAATGAATATAAGGCCATGCCATTTATAATTCCCGAAGAAAACCATCCAAAATTCCAACAAGTTTTACACCATTTCGATCAAATTATAGAATTATTAAGCCAGGACAGAACAGAAGAAGTATTTATTGATCCGGAGCGTGAAGATAAACTACAGCAGCACCAGGCAGCCATTAATGACCTGGTATTTGAACTGTACGATCTTCACCCGATAGAACAGCAATTAGTGGATGATATGCTTGAGTATGGTCTGGAATTCTTCAACTGGTCCAAACAAAAAAATCGTAAGCCGCAGGGGGCTAAACCAGTTCAACGGCCCGATGTTTCAATGCTTGAAACCTATGCAGAGGTATTCACCCGAACCGCCACATCACTGCTGAGAATGAAAAACCAAACCTTGAATGGCACCATCTATAAAAATGGGGCACCGCTAACCGTGGTCAGTTTTGATTTGGTCAGTTTGGAAGAAAAGCAACCCATCCAAGTGATCGCTAAAAGTGAGGCGATGCGAACTAAATTGCGTACATTGGATGAGTTGTTGCTGGATAGAAAAACGCCATCTATGTATGCCCGCCGCCACGTTCGTATTTATGATGGTCAGCAAGTTTCCCTGGTTCGTCCCAGTGAACAACGTTTTTGGACACAGTCCCAGGCCAGAGCCGATGCCGATGCGTTCCTGGCCGAGCTTTCGTCATAACATCTGTGGAGACCCAACTTGAGCCAGCTAAGAGACGCATCCTCACCCAGTACCGGTCAGCCTGATCCATTTCCGAAGCTCACCTGGGCTGATTTCGTCCGGCTTGTTTTGGAACTAACGGTCACGGCTTATAGGGCAATGTACAAGGCAAAAGTGGCTCGACGTGACTGGGAAGAGAATGTATTCACCCTACGGTTAGGGTATGACTATCTCCGCCCGATTGCTTTCGATCTTGAGTCCCCGATATACGTGATGGTGCGGACAAAAAAACATACTGAGCAGATGAAAGAGGGTGAACAGCCCACTATCCAGGCCAAGGAAATCGATTTAATGCTCTTCGGCAGTTGGGAAAGAGAATACTACAAAAAGCACTTTGTTTGGGAAGCCAAACGAGTAGGTGATAAACGGGTCAACCGCAATTATAGCCACCTGAACTCTGAATATGTAAACGAGGCTATTTACCGCTTTATCAGAAGAGAATATGCTGATAAGTTAAACGATGCGGGGGTATTGGGCTATGTTTTAGCCGGCGACATCGTCAATATTGTTAACGACATCAACGCCAGCATGGACAGGATTAAATCAAACCCTGTCCTACCGATTTCAAATTATCTACATATAGTGGAGCCGATTCACGGTTTCGAACACGTATACCGCTCTGACCATACTCGAACAGATGATACAACCATCAACCTGCATCATCTATTTTTACCGTTTGATTTTGTATAAGGCTATTCCACAGATTGCCAGTGAGCTAACAATCTTTAAAGTCAGGACTTACGCAGCGTTGGAGAGACGATGAATCAAAAGCAACCAAACCAACAAAATCATCTCGCCCGCTACCTCCGCCAAACCATCTTCCCCGGCATCGGAGTCGCGGGGCAGGAGAAACTCCTGGCCGCCCGGGTGGCCATCATCGGCTGCGGGGCGACCGGGACGGTCATTGCCAACCACCTGGCCCGGACGGGCGTGGGCCATTTGACGGTGGTGGATCGGGATTTTATCGAACTGAACAACCTCCAGCGGCAATTGCTCTTTGATGAGCAGGATTTGGCCGACAATCTGCCCAAAGCCATCGCCGCCGAACGGAAGTTGCGAGCTATGAACTCCGACATCGAGGTGGAAGGCATCGTGGCCGATGTCAACGCCGAAAATATTGAGCGGCTCATCGAAGGAGCGACGCTGGTGATGGACGGCACGGACAATTTCGAGACGCGCTATCTGCTCAACGATGCCTGTCTCAAACATAACATCCCCTGGATTTACACCGGGGCGGTCTCCAGCTACGGCATGAGCCAGACCATCATTCCCGGCGAGACGGCCTGCATCCGCTGCCTCTTCCGGGAGATGCCCGCGCCGGGCACGAGCGCCACCTGCGACACGGCGGGCGTCGTCGGGCCGCTGGTCAGCGCCGTGGCCAGCATCAGCGCCACGGAGGCCATCAAGCTCATCGTCGGCCAGGGAGAACTGAACCGGGGCGTCATTCATTTCGATGTGTGGTACAATACGTTCGAGCAGTTTGGCAATCAGGGGCCACAGGAAGATTGCCCGGCCTGCCAGCAACACAACTTCGAGTTTCTCACCCAGGAAAGGGGCGGCCAGATCGTCAATCTATGCGGGCGCAACGCCGTCCAGATTCGGCAGCCGGGCGGGGGCCACCTCAACCTAGCCGAGGTCGCCACCCGGCTGGCCCCCATCAGCAACATCAGCGCCAATAATGATTATCTGCTCCGCTTCGCCATCGACGACCACGACATCACCCTCTTCGCCGATGGCCGAGCCATCATCAAAGGCACGGAGGATGAGAGTGTGGCCCGGGGGCTGTATGCCAAATATGTAGGTTCGTAAAACGTAAAACGCAAAGCGTAAATCTGGTCGTTTGTCATTGTTCATTGCATCATTGTTCATTGCATCATTGTTCATTGCATCATTGTTCATTGCATCATTGTTCATTGTATCATTGTCAGGAGAGATCCCGTGGATTTAGGTATCAGAAACAAAATAGCCCTGG
>CAZWZZ010000667.1:0-4143 GCA_964638395.1 uncultured Caldilineaceae bacterium | reverse complement strand
GAATGTGACGCCGGGGCGACCTTCGTTGATGCCCGCAGCAGCGTTGAGGATGAACTGGCGGATGTTAAAGAGCAGGTCATCGTCATCACCGAGTCGGCGGATATTCCCAACGACACGGTCAGCTTTGCCCCCGATGTGCCCGACGATGTCCGGGAGAACGTGGTCAATGCCCTGCTCGATATCGCCCAGTCGGAAGAAGGCCAGGTCGCTCTGGAAGAGCTGTATGAAATCGAAGGGCTGGAGCCGGTCGATGACTCCTTCTACGACGCTTTCCGCGTCGATTTGGATGCCTCCGGCTACAGCGTTGAGGAGTTTCAGGAGTAATCTGTCGAGTTTAGTTATCTAAATTAAGGGAGAGAAGTTAACTTCTCTCCCTTAATTTTTACTTTATCAATCGATTGCACCTTGCTCCAACGCAGAGCGTTGGAGCAAGACTGGACGCTCTGCGTCCACGGGTGGGGGACGCAGAGCGTCCAAGTGGGGTTACGACGCCAGAGCGATACCATCGGTTTAATTATGTAAATTGATTATGTCTTCCGAAATCGCGTCCACCCATCGCCCGCCACGGCGATAAATCGCCGGGCTATCAAACAGCGCCTTATAAATAGGGCTTTATGTAAACCGGATTGATCCGGTGCTGTTTCGTAGCCCGGATCATTTATGTCCGGGCGGGGTTGGTCGAGAGGCGATGTTGTTTGCAAACGTGATCGGTTGCCAGATTGATGCCTTCAACCGGCTTATGTCAACAAGTTTTTCGTTGACATAATTAAACCGACCGTATCGCCAGAGCATCGTGACCAGTTAAAATGTAAGGTGATAAAACAACAGCCACTATGCTTGAAATAAAAAACCTGAGCAAAGTTTACGACGACGGCACCCGCGCTCTGGATGATGTCTCCTTTACCGTCGCCGATGGTGAGTTTCTGGTCATCATCGGCTTGAGCGGGTCCGGCAAAAGTACGCTGCTTCGCTGCATCAATCGTCTAATCGAGCCGACGGCCGGCCAAATCATTCTGGATGGCGTCGATATTACCACCGCTCCCCCCGGCCAACTGCGCCGCATCCGCCGGGACATCGGCATGATCTTTCAGCAGTTTAACCTGGTCAAACGCTCCTCGGTGATGCGTAACGTCCTGGCCGGGCGGTTGGGCTACGTCAACCCCTGGTTGAGCCTGGTGGGTATCTTTCCCAAGGAGGATCGAGAGCGGGCCAGGGATGCCCTGAAACTGGTCGGCATCTCCGAGAAAGCCGATAATCGGGCCGATGAATTGTCGGGCGGGCAGCAGCAGCGGGTCGGCATCGCCCGGGCCCTGATGCAGGAGCCGAAACTGCTTCTGGCCGATGAGCCGGTGTCGGCCCTTGATCCGGCGACCTCCCACTCGGTCATGAAATATATCGAACTCATCAACCAAGAGCGAAGCGTGACCGTCTTGTGCAGCCTCCACTTTTTGAGTTTAGCCCGGGCCTACGCCACGCGAATCATCGCCCTGAAGGATGGGCAGATGATGTTCGATGGCGGCCCCGGCGAAATCGACAATCAGCGGTTTAAGGAGATCTACGGCGAAGATGCGGTCGAAGTTGAAATCAACTGAGAGGTTGAGCCGATGACCTCTGCCAATCAAGCGACAGCCTCCCCGCCCGGCGGTCTCCGCAATCGGGCCTGGTTAGCCGGGCTGCTTTCTTTGCTGCTGCCTGGTTTGGGCCAATTTTTATGGGGCGCTACCTGGCGCGGCATCGCCCTCTTTTTAGCGGTGGCCACCTCCATCGCCATTATTCGCTGGCAAGCGTTAACATCGCTCTACAGTCTGGTAGCCTTCGTCTGGCTCTGGAATGTGTGGGATGCTTACAGCCTGGCCCGCCATATCCGGCGCTCCTATCTGCCTCCGCTGTTTGCCGTGCTGATTATCATTTATACCGCTGGCTGGCTCATCACCGAAATCGAGCCACGCAAACTTTTCGAGCAGGCTGACCGGGCTGTGCCGATTGTGCAGGGCTTGCTGTCGCCCGATTTTGCCGACCGGGAAACGGAATTTCGCAAGGAGCGAGGTCCCTTCGAGGTCCATTGCTCCGAAAATCCGCCCTCGGCCACCACCACCCGGCCCGACGGGGCGACCATCACCCTGTCCGCCACCTGTGGCGAGGTGGGCGATACGCTGCGGGTCGAGGGAGAGGGTTTTTGGCCCAACACCGAAACGGAGTTGTGGTGGGCCAATCCCATCGGACAGGAGCAGCGACTGACGCAGGGCGGCGAGCAGATTGTGGTCACCACCGATGACGAGGGGGATTTTTCCGCCGAGATCACCGTCCCCCAGGCCGTGCCGCTGAGTACGGATACCGGCGAACCGCAGCCCCACGAAGTGCAAATCAACCAGACGCGGATTATCGGCGGCTGGCAGATCAGCGAGAATGGCTGGCTGGTCATCGAAAAAATGGGGGAGACGCTGGCTATTGCCCTGGTGGCCACCACCTTTGCCATCTTTTTTGCCGTGCCTCTCAGTTTCGTCGCCGCCCGTAACTTGATGAGCGGTAACGCCGTGACGATACTCGTTTATTACGTCGTGCGGACGCTGTTGAACATCGTCCGTTCCATCGAGTCGCTCATCATCGCTATCATTTTTGTGGTGTGGGTCGGCCTGGGGCCGTATGCCGGGGTGATGGCCCTGACGGTTCACTCGATTGCCGCGTTGGGCAAGCTGTACTCCGAACAGGTGGAAAATATCGACTTTGGCCCTATCGAAGCGGTGCGGACCACCGGGGCCAATTGGTGGCAAACCGTCGTGTACGCCGTCTTGCCCCAGGTCATCCCCCCATTTTTGGCCTTCACCATCTATCGCTGGGACATCAACGTGCGGATGTCCACCATTTTGGGCTTCGTCGGCGGGGGGGGCATCGGCTTTCTGATTGTGCAGTGGCAACGTCTCAGCCAGTGGGAGGCCATCGGCGCGGCCTTCTGGTCGATTATGATTATCGTGGCGGTGTTGGATTACTTTAGCGCCAAAATGCGCGAGCGATTGGTGTGAGGGATGATATGAACGAAAAGAAACCCACACCGGTTTTACGGTACGGGCGTAACGCGCTGCTCGGCGTGATTATTTTGGTCGCCTATATTTATAGTTTCAGCGTCACCGAGATCGATCTGCCCCGGCTGTTCACCGATTTCCCCAAAGCCGTGCCGATTATTTCCGATTTTCTGACTCCCGATCTGATCGCCCGCGGCGAGCAAACCCAGAGCTACATCATCGACTATCCGGTTCCCTGTGGGTCCGGCCCCGAAGCCGTGTTTTCCGACAGCGGCCCCCGGATTGTGCCCAGCGCCCCCTGTAGCGCCCCGGGTGAATTCATTACCGTCGAGGGTCTGGACCTGAGGCCCGATACCGAGGTGCAGTTACGCTGGCTGCTGCCCACGGGCGGCCGCTTACGTAGCGCCCGGGCGGAAACGAACGAGCAGGGCCAATTTTCGGTTGAAGTGGAAGTTCGGCCCATTGTCGAGGCCACGGAAGAGGGCATCAGCCGTCTGGAAACGGAGCTACAGTGGGAGGATGACTCCCTGGCCCCCTCCGAGGCGCTCAAAACGACGCTGGCCAAAATCATCGAGACGATCTTTATGGCTCTGATGGCCACCACCTTTGCCTGCTCTGTGGCTGTGGTCATCAGCTTTTTTGGGGCGCGAAACATTATGGGCCGAGGGCCGGTCGGCACGGCCATTTATTACACCGCCCGCACGATTTTTAACCTGATGCGCTCCATCGAGGCGCTGGTGCTGGCGGTGATGTTCGCCATCTGGTTGGGCTTTGGTCCCTTTGCCGGGGTGATGGCCATGACGGTGGTCACGGTGGCCTCGTTGAGCAAGCTCTTTTCGGAGTCCATTGAAAGCATCGACCCGGGGCCGATTGAGGCCGCAGTCGCCGCCGGCGGCAATCGCCTTCAGGCCATCGTCTACGCCGTCGTGCCCCAAGTGATCCCCCCCTTCATCGCCTTTGCCATCTACCATTGGGACATCAACGTTCGTATTTCGACGATTATCGGCTTCGTCGGCGGCGGCGGCATCGGCTTACAGTTGCAAACCTGGATCAACCAACTGGCCTATCACAAAGCCGGGACGGCGGTCTGGGCTATCGTCATCGTGGTCGTTATTTTGGACAA
>CAZWZZ010000666.1:0-4152 GCA_964638395.1 uncultured Caldilineaceae bacterium | reverse complement strand
ACACCCCGAAATTCTAACGTCAAGTATAGCCTAAAATCTCTTAAAAATCAAACCTCCGTGTGGTAAAAATAATCCTACCGGCTCCATTCGATTTGGGACAACAACCAGTTTTCCCGTTGGCTACCGTCCCAGCCGGTCACTCGGGTCGGCTCGCCACCGCTGACGTCAATGGTGTAGATGCCCCACGTGCCGCCCCTATCAGACACGTAGGCAATTTTCGATCCATCCGGGGACCAGGTCGGCAGCCCTTCATTGCTACTGTCCGTCGTCAGGCGGCGGGGTGCGGAGTCATCCAGGTCAACAATATAGATGTCCCAACTGCCGCTCTGGGTGGACATATAAGCGATTTGGTTGCCGTTCGGCGAAAAATCGGGGGCGCGATCACTCTCGTGAGTAGTCAGGCGAGAGGCATTGCCACCGCCGAAGGGCACAACGTAGATACCGGGATTGTTCCCCTCGGCATCCGTGCCCTGATAGGCGATCAAATCATTGTTTGGTGACAAATCCGGGGTGCGACCATCCCGCAGAATCTGCGGATCGCCCCGCCCATCGGCAAACCCTTGCTGAATGCGCCAGCGGTTGGTGGCCGGTTCCTGGGCGACAAAAATAAACCAACTGTTATTGCCCCCCCACCGGGGCAGAATATCCTGGCGAAGAATGGTCACCCGGCGGTCCTCGCCACTTGTCATATCATAAATATGAAACCCTTCGGCCTCCCTGGCCTCGGAGCGGTAGGCCAGCAGTTGCCCGTTGGGGCTGACGGCGGGCATTGTGCCCTCGCCGACGATGACCTTCGATGAGCCGTTCCCATTGGCCGGAACCGATAAAATCTGCCATTCAGACTCGCTGAGGTTGTAGAGAGAATAGTATATGGAACCGGTGGCGGAGGTGGCTGCCGAGGCTGAGGCCGCCGCCTCATTTTGTCCGGCGGTTGCGGTTTCTTCATCTTCATCAGCCGCCTCAGCTTGTGAGCCGGTATTCGGGTCGGTTCCCGATGATGGCCGGGATGTCGTGGCTCTGGTCGGTTGCACTCGCGGCGACTCCTGGCACAGGTCGCCACTTTTTTCGGCCTTCGTCTGGAGCAAATCATCTCTGGGACGCAGGTCACTCGCTTCGAGATATTGCAATTCGGCCAGACACCATTCCTCGTCGGCCTCCAATTCATCCCCAAAACGCTCGTAGGTTCTGGCTAACAGGGAGTCCACATCGAGATAGTCGTCAGCCTCACGGTGCAGTTGGTTAAAGGCATCCAGGGCTGCCTCCGTCTCCCCGGCATCCAGGGCGGCCTGGCCATCGACATAGAGGGCCGCTTTAGCCTGTTCGATTTGAGCCTGGGTATCGTCGGGATTTTCCTCCAGCGCCTGCTCGAAATAAGTGAGCGCCTCCAGCATCGTGTCCGGGTCGATGGCTTGTAAGCCAAGCTCATAATTCACCTCAAAAAACAGTTCCGAGACCCGCTCAGGCTCATAGTCGGGATCGAGGTCACGGATTTCTGACAGCGTTTCCAGCGCCTCGGCCCAATTTTCATCCTCGAAATCCGCTTCGGCCTGCTCCAGAAGCCCGACCGCTGCCGCCAGCCGGGTCTCCGAGGTGGGCGTCGGTTGGCTCTGGAGGACAGCCCGCGCTTCCCGCAAGGCTTCACGGGCGGGTAACAGGCTGGGATCGAGTTTGATAGCTTGCTAAAATTCTGCGATGGCCCGCTCGATATCACCGTCGGTAAACTCTGTCTGGCCCTGCTCATAATGGGTCTGGGCCTGAGTCTCGATGTCTACGGCCCGCTCTTGCAGACCGTGGTAGGCGGCCAACACCCCAATACCGCCGTAAAAGGTGCTGATGCAGACCAGCAGGCCCAAACAGCCCAGAGTCATCCGTCGCCAACCGAAACGTCGGGGGGCTACCTCGGCCTCATCCTCTTCCGCTTCATCAACCTCATCCGCTTCCTCATCGAAATCATCTGCCGTATACGCTTCATCGGGATAGGCACTATCGACATCACCATATATTTCTGCCTCATCCTCGATGTAGTCATCATAAAGTGGTTCCTCCTCCACCTCCTCCAATGGAGGGAATGGAGGGGCGTAGGCATTTAATTCGGAGGCTCGTGACGGAACGTCCTCCTCTAAATAAGCCTCGTCCGGGTAGAAGTCATCCTCATACAGCGGTTCATCATCGTCCGCTTCGAGGAGCGGCTCGTCGGTGGGCAGATACTCATCCTCGGTAACGTCATGCTCGACCGGGTCGAGCATGAATTCATCTTCATAGTAGTCAAGAGTCGGCTGTGGCTCGCCACAGTAGGGACAGACCTCTTCGATGTCGCTGTAGAGCGTCCCACACATTTCACATTGGATCGTTGATTCTTCGGTCATTTACTCCAACCGGCTCGGGGGATAATCAAGCAGTAACGCCCCCTGCTGATTCCTCATTTGAATTTGTAGCGGCCCGTCCGCCGGGATCGACCGGGATAGTGGCTCGGCGGGATTGGCCGCAATCGTCTCGGTCAACAGAACGGTTTCGCCGGACAGAATGGTTAGTTCACCCTGCGTCGGGACGGCGACCAAAAGCGTCAAGTTCCGTCCGGTGGCGGTCTCTGTCAGATCAAGCGCCACGCTGTCATTAGCCCAGGTCACCCCGCCCAATCCGGCCACCGGCCACCACTGCTCCTGCCATTGCAACGTTTCACCAGCGGCCACGGGGACATCATCCTCCGGCCAAAAACCGGTGTTGAGACCACCCCACAGCTCAAAATATTGCGAAGCGTCATCGGTGTAATCCCGGTAGGCAAATTCTTGACCAAAGGCGAAAACTTTGCTGCCGGGGATTGCCCCCGGTTCGACCAGCCGGATTACGCCCAGGTCAGTGTCGGGATTGTAAGCTCCCATAAATGGGGCCTCCAGATAGGGAATGAAGAAGCCCAGATAATCGGCCCATTGGTCATAATCTTGCAAATCTTTGTCATCGACTACCGGCCAGGCCGCTGCCTCTCCCGCTTCCGGCAATTCCCAGCCTGCTCCACCCCGACTGTGGACGATCATCTCTTCCGCCGGAACGATGAATTGGGTATCGGGGGACATCGACGCCTGGCCCAGAGTCAGGGCGGCATTGAGCCAGAACTGTACGGGAACCTCTTTGGATGTGTTGTTAATCAATGTCGGGGCTACGGTGAAGACAGGAGTATCGGCCGGCAGAGTCACCGCCACCTCGACGCCGACGCGGTCCGGGCCGGTATCGCTCAAGATGATGGTCGCTCCGTCCGGGCTTTGCCGGATGGTGTAGCTCCAGGGGACGCCCCAGCGGTAGCCATGCTCCTGGGTGGGGTAGGCCCACTCCATGCCGCCGGTGGCCAGCCACCAATTGGCCTCGACCGGCTGTAGGATGCCGTAGCGGGAGGGTTTGACCACCGGGTTGTGATAAAAAATTTCCTGCCCGGTCGTCTTGACTACCGCACTGTAAAGCCGCCCGCCCAATTCCGGCAGAAACGTCAGCCGCACGTACTCATTTTCCAGAACGACACCGGTATATTCGACCGGCATGGGCATCGGCGCAGCGGCCTCGAAGTCGGGCCGGTTGAAGTAGAGAACCGGAATATTATAAACCGGATCGACCTCTTCAACCAAATAATCCCAGATGGGGTACGTTGGCAGGGTGATGGTTGTTTCAGAGACGCTGATGCCTTCTGGGGCGGGCGCAGCGGAGGCTGAATGAGCGAGAGGTGTTGCGGTCAGGGTGCGGGTGGGGCGCGGCGTTGCGGTTGGGCGGCGGGTGGTGGTCGCGGTCGGGGTTACGGTCAGGGTTGGCGAAGCCGTCTCCTGAGCCGCCGGGGTTGAGGTGGCTACCGGCGTGGGCGTAGCGGTTGCCTCGGTGGGCGTGGCTGTGGTAGCCTCACGCTCAACAACCGGCGTACTGGCCGCGCCGCAGGCGGTGATGAAAAGGGCCGCTAAGAGCAGAACGCCCCCAGCGGCGAGTTTGAATTTCTGGCCTTGTCGATAACGCTTCATAAGGTTAAATATCATAGCACTAATTGAGGGGGATGTCCAACTTGAATTGTCGGTCTCCCATAGCACTGTTTATAGAGAGCGCGGTGTGTGGTATAATATCGGGAAACGAGGTTATGTATATCAACGAAGTGATGGCGACCCAATAGTTTATTCATGC
>CAZWZZ010000665.1:0-4153 GCA_964638395.1 uncultured Caldilineaceae bacterium | reverse complement strand
GTTACACGCCCCCATCGGGCTGGAGATCGGCGGCCACACCCCGGCTGAAATCGCCTTGAGCATCATCGCCGAAATCGTGGCTGTGCGGAACGAAACCCTTCAAGAGATTTAGAATTAACCCCACAAAACGTAAAACGGGAAACGTAACGTCTGCTTACCACACAAGTTTACACGATTTACGATTTACGTTTTACGAAGGTTTGCCCAATCATTTTTTTGAAAATGCCGACTGACAACGAATGAAGGACATGTGTCGATGACAACAGACGGGTACTATCGCTTTCCAACGATTCATAATGAAACAATTGTTTTTGTGGCTGAGGATGATCTGTGGACGGTCCCGGCGGCGGGGGGCATCGCCCGGCGCTTGACGGCCAATTTGGGGCGCGTCACCCATCCGGCTCTCTCCCCGGATGGGCAATGGCTGGCCTTCATTGGCCGCGAGGATGGCGAGGCTGAGGTGTATGTCATGCCCGCCGAGGGCGGCCCGGCCACGCGCCTGACCTATCTGGGCAGCCGGACGACGGTTCGGGGCTGGACGCCGGAGGGAGACATCATCTTTGCCAGCGATGCCGGCCAACCTTTTTACCAACTGACCTCGCTGTATACCATCGACCCGCAAGGGGAGCAGCCTGAGTTGCTGCCCGTCGGTCCGGCCCGCACCATTGCCTACGGCCCGGATGGAGCGATGGTCATTGGCCGGCGGACGACCGCTCTGGCCAATTGGAAGCGGTATCGGGGGGGGACGACCGGCGACATCTGGCTCGATAGCCAGGGCCGGGGGAAATTCAAACAGTTGCTCAAGAAGATCAAAGGGCACGTGGTCAGCCCGATGTGGCTCGGCGAGCGGATCTATTTTCTATCCGATCATCAGGGTATTGCCAATCTCTACTCCTGCACACCGACGGGGAAGGGCGTCCGGCGGCATACCCATCACGAGGATTTTTATGTCCGCAACCCGGCCACCGATGGCCAACGGATCGTCTACCGGGCCGGGGCGGACCTCTATCTGTTCGACCCCCAGGCCGAGACCACGACCAAGATCGACATCCAATACCACAGCCCCCGCGTCCAGCGCCAGCGCAAATTCGTCAACGTCGCCTCCCATCTGACCCACTACACCCTCCATCCGAAAGGAGACAGCGTCGCCCTGAACTCGCGGGGTAAATCTTTTGCGATGTCCAATTGGGAGGGGGCCGTCGTGCAGCAGGGCCAGCCCCACGGCATCCGGTATCGCCTGACCGAATGGCTCAACGACGGGCGACGGCTGGTGATGGTCAGCGATGCCAGCGGCGAGGAGAGCATCGAAATCCACACCTACGCCGTTCAGACGGCCCTCACCGGTCAGGTTGAGCGGTTGGAGGGGTTGGATATTGGCCGCCCCCTCTATTTCAAGGTATCGCCGACCGAGGATGCCCTGATTTTTGCCAACCACCGCTTCGAGCTGCTCCATCTCGATTTGAAAAGCAAAACCCTCACCCTGTTGGATCAAAGCAACCATAGCCGTATCAGCAGCGCCGACTGGTCGCCGGATGGTCGCTGGGTGGCCTACACCTTTCCCACTTCCCTGCATACGGCCGCGATCAAGCTGTGCCGGGTGGAGACGGGCGAAACCCATTTCGTGACCGCGCCCAACACCCTCTATGATTTCGGGCCGAGTTTCGATCCGGGGGGGCGTTACCTTTACTTCATCTCTTTTCGAGATTTCGATCCGGTCGGGGATAGCTACTACTTCGACCTGAACTTTCCGCGAGGTAGCCGCCCCTACCTGGTCACGCTGCGCCAGGATTTGCCCAACCCCTTCATTCCGCTGCCCAACGGCCTGCCAACGCCGCCCGAACCGGATAAACCGGATAAACCGGATAAAACGGATAAAAAAGAGGAGGCGCCCCAGAATGGTGATGACAGCGCGGAAGCAGAAAATGGTGAGGAGGAAAAGGCAACCGCCTCGCCCGACGGGGATACAGCCCCGGAGAAAAAAATCCCGGAACTGGTCATCGACATCGAGGGCATCCAGAGCCGGGTGACGGCGTTTCCGGTCGGCGAGGGGCGCTACCATCAAATTCGGGGCATCCCCAAAGGCAAAGTGCTGTTCACGCTCTTCCCGCTGGAGGGGGCGCTCAACCGCAGTTGGCGCAGTAACAGTAAGGATAACAAAGGCACGCTGGAGCTGTATGATCTGGGGGAGCGCAAGAAGGAGAGCGTGGTCGGCGGCGTCAGTGATTTCGATGTCTCGCGGGATCGAAATTTCATCATCTATCGTGCCCATCGAAATATGCGGGTCCTGAAAGCGGGGGAAAAGCCGGACAACAACGCTGCCGGCTTCAACAAAAAGAGTGGGTGGCTCGATTTGAGCCGGATCAGCGTGGCGGTCAAGCCGCCGGAGGAGTGGCGACAGATGTTCCGCGAAGCCTGGCGCTTGCAGCGGGATCATTTCTGGACCGAGGATATGTCCTCCGTCGATTGGCAACTGATCTACGAGCGGTACGAACCCCTGTTAGCCCGCGTGGCCACCCGCTCCGAGTTTTCCGATTTGTTGTGGGAGATGCAGGGTGAATTGGGCACTTCCCACGCTTATGAAACGGGCGGGGATTATCGGGCCGCGCCTCGCTATCATCAAGGCTTTCTGGGGGCCGATTTTGCGTATGACCCCGATACGCAAGGGTATCGCCTGACCCACATCATCCGGGGCGACTCCTGGCAGGAGCGGTTCGACTCCCCCCTCAACCGGCTGGGGGTCAACGCCCAAGTCGGCGATATTGTGGTGGCCATCGACGGCCAACGTCTGACCCGAGAGATGACGCCCCAGAAAGCCCTGGTCAACCGGGCCGGGGCCGAGGTGCAACTGACGCTGATTTCCCCCAACGGCGCGTCGCCCGACGAGACCGACGAGACCGATGAGACCGACGAGACCAATGAGACCGACAAGACCGATGAGACCAATGAGACCAATGAGACAAACGGCGACACGGCGACCACCGAGACGCCGGACACCGCCGCAGAGTCGCCCGCTCCGGGGTATAGCCGGCCCCGCACGGTGTTGGTCAAAACGTTGCGGAGCGAAACCCGCGCCCGTTACCGGGCGTGGGTCGAGAGCAACCGCCGCCGCGTCCACGAGGAGACGGATGGCCGGGTGGGGTATGTTCACGTCCCGGATATGAGTCCCTTTGGGTACGCCGAATTTCACCGCTACTATCTGGCCGAGTCGGAACGGGAGGGGTTGATCGTCGATGTCCGCTTCAACGGCGGGGGGAATGTTTCTCAACTGTTGCTGGAGAAGTTGGCCCGCCGGCGGATCGGCTACAAAAAGCCCCGTTACGGTCAGGTTCGCCCCTATCCCTACCATTCGATTTTGGGGCCGATTGTGGCCCTGACCAACGAATACGCCGGGTCGGATGGGGATATTTTCTGCCACGCTTTCAAACTGTTGGGCCTGGGGCCGTTGATCGGCAAACGAACCTGGGGCGGCGTCATCGGCATTTCGCCCCGCCACGCCCTGGTCGATGGAACCACCACCACCCAGCCGGAATACTCCTCCTGGTTCGAGGATGTCGGCTGGTCCATCGAAAATTACGGCACCGAGCCCGACATCGAGGTGGAGATGAAGCCCCAGGATTATGTTCAGGGCAAAGACCCCCAACTGGCGCGGGCGCTGAAGGAGATCGTCAAGCTGATGGCCGAGAACCCGCCCAAGCTGCCCGATTTCGGCCCGCCGCCCAGCCTGGCCCTGCCCAAGCTACCGAAGGCGAAGAAGTGAGGTTTTATTAGAGTTGTTCCTGAATAAGCGCGGAACGCCCGACCGATTTCTAGGACGCAGATCAACGCAGATAACTCAGATTTTTAATATTTTTGGGTTCAGCGAGACAGACAAGGAGAACCATATGTTACTCACCCCGGAAGAACGGAAAAAAGTGGCCGAAGCCCTCAACACCCAGATTGATATTCCCTGGGTTCCCGAAAGCATGGAGGCCACAATTTTGGAACACGCCATCGGCCTGGTTGACTCCGCCCTGGAGGGAGTCCTGCCGGAAGCCTTCGGCTCGTTGATGCGGGATGGGAGCCAGGGCATCGACGCCGCCGAAGCCCGCGCTTTCGGCGAACGGTTGATCCAGACGGTCAACAAACGGGTCGATCTGCCCTATCTGGATGAAAC
>CAZWZZ010000664.1:0-4160 GCA_964638395.1 uncultured Caldilineaceae bacterium | reverse complement strand
TTTAGCTAACTCTGGTTGTTGAAATCAACGATTGAATGACAAATTGAGCCTCATACGACAAAATTTATGGAAACTGGCCCAATCTTCATTCCAAACCGGGAATTGCTGTCGTCAAGGTCACATAATCCTGGCCGTCAGCCGTGGGCAGCCGCTCCAACGTTTCCAAAAGATACAGTCCGGTTATCAGCCTGTACGGTCCCGGCGGTAACTCGGCCGGGAGGGGGAGTTGAACGACATCGGTCACGATGTCACCGGCGGGCCAGCGGCTCGTGGGGAAATGGCCGGCCAGCGGCTGGCTATCCCACCCGGCGACCAGCGCCCCGTTGCGGTCCAACACCTGGGTAAAAATCGTGTAATCATCGGGAACCGCAGCCGTGGCCTGCCAATACACCTTCAGGTTGAGTTGTCCCCCGGCCTTCAGCAAGTCCTCATCCACCTCGAACCCCCGCAGCGTGAATAAATCGCCCAGAGCCAGATGGCGCTCATTGGGCAAGGGCTGATTGGCCGGAATACGGGGCACGAAGTAAATAATGTGGTCATTATCCCACACCCGGCGGGCCAAGTAGTTGGCCTCGACCCAGGCCAGATAGTCCGGCAGCCAGGGCAAGCGCAGGCTCCACTGCACCACGGCGGGAGCGCGGTACGCCTCGGTCAGAGCCACCATCCGCTCGGATGTTTGTCGCCCGGCTTTGACGGCGACCAGAGCCACATCCCCCAATGGCGGCGGCGTGCGCCGGTCGGCCATAAAGATGAGCAGTTGGCTATCCCCCATCAAAAAATCGTCGGGAGCGGAGACGGCCCGGAGCAGTTCGAGAGCCTGGGCCTCCCGTCCGCCGGTGACGATGGCCGCCGTCTGTTGGTTGGCGGCAATCATCGCCGGGGCGTTGAACAGGGCCACGATGACAATCACGCCGGACAGCACAGCGGCGACCCGGCGAGACCTGCGCCAAAAGGCGATCCCATCCGCTATGAAAACGGCCCCCAGCAAAATCAGCGGCGGCAGCAACACCACAAAATGGTGGGGAAAAAGGGGCGTATGCCAGGCCAGCATCACCACCCCGGCCAGCAGCCAGGCGGCCCAGACGAAGCGGTAAAATAGAGGCCGACGGCCAGGCGGGTCATCATCACTCCCGGACCAAACACGCCAGCCGGTTGAAACACCCGCACCCCCGGCCAGCAGCCAGAGTCCCCAATGGCTGCTGACAAAGAGACGGAATTGTGCCCAGGTTTCGGGCCAGGTGCCGGGAATGGCCGCCCGCAAATCGCCCCGAAAGGCCACCAGTTGGTCATACAGGGCCGCCGGGTCGTACAGCAGCAGGATGACGACGAGCGGCGTTATGAAACCAAGACCCCAGATGAGACCATCGAGCAAGAAGCCACGCCAGCCTCGGCGGGGAGTATCCATTAAATTTTTAAGTAGCAACAAGCCCACAGGAACCAGGGCAAACGGATGGAGCAGCTTGACCATCCAACTGGCCCCCATCGCCAGCCCGGAGGCCAACAGCCAGCTCCGCCGGGGGCTATCCATAAAAGGCAGGAGCAACGCCACGGACGTCACAGCCAAAGCGGTGGCCGGAATTTCGGCCATAACGGCCCGGGAGAGGACAAAAATCAGCGGCGACAGGCCCACCAACAGCAAGGCCGTGAGCGCCCCCGCCCAACCGCTCGTGCGCCGGGCCAACTCGCTGAGGGCCACGGCCAGCAGCACAAAAGTGAGCAAAATCGCCCAGCGGCCCACGGCCAGGCTGGGTGCGACCAGCCGAAAGGCCCCGGCAATCCAGCCCAGAAACAGCGGTTGTTGCACCGCCCGTGTTTCCTCGTAGAGCCGATAGCCATCGACGGCCAGTTTGGCCCACATTACGTGCGCCCCCTCGTCGTTGGACAAGCCGAAGGCGTCCAAATTTTGGGCACGCCAGGCCAGGAGGCAGACAAAAATAAGGCCCCACAGCAGGGGGCCGACGTTGGATTTTAAGTTGCTGAGTTTAAGCCCGTTCCACAATTGCGCCAGTATACACCTATTATTTAACATCGGAAAGGGGAAGCCGGGGCCTCTGACCAAAATCAACCCCCTATTTTGGGAGAGTGGCCCGTTTTTTTGGACTCTTTGGAACTGTTTTTGGTCACTCACCAACCTCGATCTCGATGTGATCACCGCCCGTGTTCAGGGGAACCCGCTGGCCACTGTCGGGATGATAAAGGCCGATGTGGAGCCGGTACTCGCCCGCCGGACGGTCAGGTTCGAGCGGAACCGTCACCGTTTCGATGACCACCTCGCCGGGCTGCCACAGGTCGGTCGGATAGAGACCGCCGTCGGGTATCGAGTCGTTTTGACCATACACCAATCCGTCGGGGCCGACAAGTTGGACGAAGCGGATGAGGGGCGGCGGCGGGGTGAGGGTTTGCCAGTAGAGGGTGATATGGAGAGTGGGGGATGGGGGGATTGGGAGATGGGGGGATTGGGGATTGGGGATTTGGGGCCTGCTGTAACCAAGTAACTGAATTTGATGATTGAAATTTGCATCAAGGGCGTGGGGGACAGCGGGGGGCCTGAAACGGCGGGGGGGCGGGCCACCGTGGGGGATGTGCCAGGTTTGCTCGATGCGGGCCAGCTTGATGAGGGTGCCGTCGGCGGGCAGGCGGAGGGCGAAGTCGGGTGGCTCGACCGGCGTGGGCGGCTGTCGCAGGGCGATGTTCCAGGGGTCCGCTCCCTGAACGACGCCTAGAGCTAACCCATACTGTGCAGTTTCTCGTGTGTGCCAGGGCAGGGTGTTGAACCGCAGCCTGACTGTGTCCCCAACCGGCCATTCGGACGGCGGAAACCAGACCAGGCCGGGCTGTAAATCGGTCGTTGCGCCGACCGGTTGGCCGGTTTCATCCAGCAGGTAGATCACCGGTTGCAAGCCCACCGGCACCGGCTGCAACGCCTCCAAATCGAGCGTGATTTGCACCTCCTCCTGGCGGTTGAAATGGAGCGTGTAGCCGTGGAGCCGCAGCAGGTCGCCGAAATCGACAGTCACTTGATAATCGGGGGGCGTGGTGGGTTGAGCGAAGCTGTAAAAAGCTGTCGGAAGGGACGACGGACCACGGACGACGGACGACGGACGCAAATGAAGTAGGCCGTCCTGGGCGGTGACGATTTCATATTCCCCACTTTCCAGCAATTCCCGGCGCAAAAATTGATGGAGACCGCCGATGTTTTCAAAAGCCGTGATGTCGAGCAGGATGTCGTCAACCGGCTGCGGCGCGGGGAAGTCGGGATCGGTGAAGTAGCCGAAGTTGGTGTAGATGGTTGGGCGGTGGGTCAGGTGGGGGGCCAGGTTAGATTGGGTGAAGAGGGCTGTGTCGGGCGGCAGGGTGTCGATGACCCGCGCAAGCTGTTGGTGATGGGGCGTCGCCTCGGGCCAGGCGAATGACCAGGCCAGAGGCGTAAAGCCACGATGAAAATGGTAGAGGAGGGTGAAGGTCAGGAGGAGGGTGTAAAGGAGAAATTGGGGGATTGGGAGATGGGGAGATGGGGAGATTGGGGGAGTAGGGGAGTGGGAGATTGGGGGAGTGGGAGATTGGGGGAGTGGGAGATTGGGAGATTGTCTTTTCCATCTTCCAAACTTCCAGCCTTCCAGCCTTCCAGCCAGCCACTCGATGCCATAGATAGTTGAGATGAAAAGAAAGGGAGCCAGTGGCGCACCGTAATGAAAATCTTCGAGACGCCAGGTGAAGGGGTTGGCGCTGAGGAGATTGACGGCCAGGGTGGGCAGCATCGGCAGCAGGGTCAGGGGGCTGAGGAGGGCCAGGAACGCTGTGGGGAAGAAAAGGCGGGCCAGGTAGGTGAGGGCGTCGGCTTCGACCCAGAGATGGTTGAAAACGAGACCGGGTTGGGTGACCAACGTTTGCACCATTGCCACCGGGTTATCGCCTAACCAGGCGTAGCGGTCGAGTTGAATGTTGCCCCCGGCGGCGAAGCGGGGTTGGATGATGAAGAAGGCCACAACGAACCAGACGGCGCTCAGGCCAACGGTCAATCCGGCCAATCGCCAGCGACGATGGCTCAGGCCCACGGACAGTCCCAGCATGGCTGCCACCAACGGCATATCCTCTTTGCAGGCCATCGCCAGGAGGACAAACAGGATGAAATAAGCATCGCGCTTTTGCTCTAGCATCCA
>CAZWZZ010000663.1:0-4161 GCA_964638395.1 uncultured Caldilineaceae bacterium | reverse complement strand
ATACGGCTACCGCCTACTCAGGATGCGTTTGTCGCTCAACTGCGTAACTCCTACTAAATATAGTACTGAAATTAGGAATAATCCCCTGTTTGATGAGGTTATCGCCGAAGTAGAAAGCTACCGGCATTAAATCATCCGTAGGATTTCAATCGCCCTCCGCCGCAGATAGCCCCACGTCGCAAACAACGTACTGACCAACGCCGCGGTCATCATCAAGACCAACATATACGGCGTGACCAGTTGGTCGAAGGCCCAGACGGTGGGGGTTTCGCTGCGGAAGGAGCTGGAGAAGCGGAAGATGTAACCTAGCAAAATACCGGCGGCGATGCCGGTCAGGGTGGCACTGAGGGTCATAACCGAGGCTTCGCTGAGGAACATCCCAAACAGATGGCGGTTGGAGTCGCCCATCGCCTTGAGCATAGCAATCTCGCTACGGCGGGCGTAGACGGAGATGTAGGTGACGACAAAAACGCCGAAGATGGCCAGCAAAAAGCTCAGGGTGGTCAGGACCAAAATGACGACCTGAATCTGTTGGGCGCTGGCCTGGGCGCTTTCAATATCCTCCGGCGTGGAGCGGACGCTGACGTTCTCGCTGAGGCCGAACTCCTTACGTAACTCGGTGGCCACCTGGCGAATGGCTTCATCCCCTACCGCCTCGGACAACTCGGCGATGCCGGGCCGCAGATTGGGGGCGGCCATCAGTCGCTCGAAAATAGGGAAGGTCGGGTCGTAGGGACCATCCAGCGGATCGCGGGTCAACTCCCGGAAGGCGGTTTCGTTGAGAAATAGTTCGGTGCGACCATCCTCGGCCCAGGTGCGCTTGGAGGTGAAGCCGTTGAAGCCGGAGAAGCGGCCTAACACCCCGGCCACCCGCACGATTCGCTCGTGATCCAGCCCCTCGCCCCGCAAGCGCAGGGTATCCCCCACGCCCCGCTCGAAAAATTCGGCCAGCCCCTCGCTGATTATGACCGCGTTCGGGTCGGCCAGCATCGTTTCAAAACTGTCCGGCCCCCCGGCAATCCACGCCACCCCTTCCTGATAGGCAATGTCACCCAAATTCCCATTGAGACCATAGACGCGCACGCCCACATCCCGCAGGCTGACGTCATCATAAATGTTGGTGTCGAAGCGGTAGCTGACGGCCACATCGGGACCCAGCGCAGCGCTGGCCCGGAGGTCGGCCATCAGTTCCCGGTCGATGCGGTTTCTGACTTCCGCAGCGACGGTCTCTTCTCGTGGCGGGCCGGGACCGTTGCGGGTCTGGATGGTGACTGCGCCCGATTTGCGGATGACCAGCGGCGTGCCGTTGCTGAGGCGGGTGTCGGTCCGAGTGTTGGCTACTTCGATGGCCAGGGTGGTGGCGAAAAAGGTGGGCAGGGTGGCGCTGATGACGATCATCAGGCTGATGAGGGTGTTGCGGTTCTGGCCGCGAATGATATTTCGCCGGGCAAAGTAGCCCACTTTTCTGGCGAAAAGACTCACCAGACCGATCAGCAGCCGCTCCATCGGCAGGGTGATGGGGAAGAAAAGGAGGGAGGTGCCGACGATGAGCAGCAGCAGCGAGCCAAAAATGAGAGAGGCTTGCAGCCACAGGACGCCGAAGGTGAAGGCCAGGGGGAAAACGAAAAAGATGAGGGCCGGATAGAACAACACCACCAGGCCGCTCCACAGCACTTTGTAGCCCACTTTCCGCTCCCGCAGCTTGGCCAGGTCATCCAGCCCCAGCCCCTCGGCCACGCCGGGATTGATGGCGTACATAATTTTGGTGGCCGCCGCTCGCCGGGCCGGGGCGTAGGCGCTGAGGGTCAGGACGACGGCGGCGGTAGCCATCGACAGCAGAATGGCCCGCAGCGACACAGGCGGCACATCAGCCTGGGCCACGTTGGCCTGCTCGGCGATGAAGGGCACGATGACGTTGTTATTGAGGGCCTGCCCGCCGACCGCGCCGAGGCTGATGCCGATGATGCCCAACAGGGCGATTTCGAGGGCAACGAGGCCGAACAGATAGAAACGAGGCGCACCCAAAATGCGAAACATAGCCAGGTCACGGGTTTGCTCCCGGACGTTGGTCATAACCATCGTTCGCACCAGCAGGCCGACGACGCTCAGGGAGAGGATCCCGTAAATGGAAACGAGGGCTTGAAAAAAGATGAAGGCTTCAAAAGTATCGCTGAGAATGGTGGCCCGAGGCAGCTCATAGTCGTAGGTCTCGCCCAGCCTGTCCTGGATGCGTTCGGCCAGGGCGCGGGCCTGAAAGGCGGCAGCTTGGGGATCGTTGTTGTTGTAGATGCTCTCGTCGAAGGCGATGACGATGCGCTCGGCCAGGCCGGTTACGCCTAGCCAGTTGCGGACGTACTTCAGATTGACCAGGACGCCATCATTCCCGCCCAGGCCGGTCACGCCCCGCTGGAGGGCGATGGCGCTGACGGTCAGGGTGGTTTTGGCCCGGCGGGTGCTGACATCGGCCGCCCCTTCCACCCCCCGCTGGCGAGGAATAGGCAGGGCGTAGCTAATATCGAAGGTGTCACCCGGTTGGAGGGCAAAGGTATCGGCGGTCTCCTGGAGAACGACGGCATAGCCGGGGTCGAAGTTGAGGGTGCCGCTGATGACCTGGAAATCACCCAAATCGTCGCGGACGGGGTCGAGGGCGATGAATTGGGCGCTGCCGTGGATGGGGCCACCCGGCGCTGCCTCGGAGGCGGCCAGGGCCGAGTCGCCCACTCTGGTCACGCTCGTTGGGGCGCGGTCGGCATCGACATCCACCACGCCCTGGATGCGGGGCACGACGTTTTTGACCAGCGGATCGACGGCGTAGATGGCCGGAATAACCCTCTGCTCATCAACCAGCCGCTCCGCCTCGATCTCCTTTTTGGTGATGACCAGATCGTAATCTCCGGCACTGTTGCTGATGGTGGCCACGTAGAAGCGTTCGTAGGTATCAACCGTCGCGTTGAGGGCCACCAGCGCCCCGACGCCCACGATGAGGGCCAGCAGCATCAGGATGGTCCGAATTTTGCGTCGTCTGAGGCTTTTGAGGACGTATTTGAGAGTCATAGAGTGATGATAGTGGTCAAAGTTTAGACCAGAATGAGCAAGAGCCACTGAGCCAGGAAGACGGCAATCAGGGCGCCAATGAGGGAGCCGCAGATTACCTGGCCGGTGGTGTGACGGCGGAGACGGACTCTGGCCCAGCCGACGAGGGGCACGAGCAGCATAACGGGCCAGGCCGACGAACCGGCTACCAGGAGCGTGGCCGTGGCGGCCGCGGTGATGGTCGCCCCGTGGAAGCTGATTTTCCAGAAAAGCGTCACCAGCCCCAGGATGCCGACCAGGACGGTGGTGGCCAGGACAAATATTTCAACGATGGTCGGCGCTTCCCAGTAGCGCATCAGCCCCAGACAGACCAGGAGCCAGACCATCAACACGGTCAGCGGGCCTAAGCGGGAGCGGCGTTCGGGCATATAGATGTCTTCCAGTTGGCCGATAGAGACCAGCCAGAAGATGTAGCCCAGCGGCGGCAGGGCGACCAGAGGCATTAGCAGGAGCAGCCAGGCAAAAACTTTCAACGGGTTGTCGCTGAAAGCGAGGGCGACGGCGGAGGTGATGGCCACGCCTACCACGTGGGGGCTGATGACGTGGGAAATCCAGCGGGCGATGGCTTCGTCATTATTTCTAAGCATAGCGAGGCTGTTTTTGATAGATGTACCGAAAGGATTGACCATGATGGATTACCTATTTGTCTCTAATAAAAAAAGGGCAAAAAGCCCGACTTTTTTCAGAGGAGTCCGACAGTCCCCAGCGGGACGACACCGGAGATGAAAATTTTGTAGGACAAACTTAAGTTTGTCCTACAAGGTCTTTTTCAAGGGAGACCTATTTAGCTCCGACAAAAAGCAAATATTGCCAGACCCCCCAGTAGGCCGGGCAAACCAGGTTGGTTTTTGGTTGGAAGCGCCGCGCAGCATACGTTTGGAGATGCCCATCCATACGAACGTGGTTGACCTGCATCCAACGTTTGTAGGTCGGCCAGGGGGAATTGTGAAAATCGACGAGGGCAATCATCCCCCCCGGCTTCAAATCGGCATGGGCGCTATCAATCGCCTCACGCCAACCCGGATTCATCATCGTCAGGGAGTAGGAGAACAGAACCAGGTCGAACGA
>CAZWZZ010000662.1:0-4175 GCA_964638395.1 uncultured Caldilineaceae bacterium | reverse complement strand
ACTCCGCCGGACACCGAGGCATTGGTGATGGTCTTGGCCCGTTTGCCGGTCACTTTTTCGATGGTGTGAACCAAATCTTCGATGCTGGTGCCGACACCAGTCCCCACGTTGATAATCTGGCGGTCAATCCCGTCGGCCGTCGCAGCGGCAATTAACGCTTTGATAACATCATCCACGTAGACGAAATCACGCACCTGTTGGCCGTTGTCGTGCAGAATGAGCGAACCTTTGCCCAAAACCTGGCGGGCAAATTGGGGAATGACCGGCGGATGGGTGGGGGGGATGGATTGACCGGGACCGTAAGCATTGAAAATACGGAGCGAGACGGTTTCGATGCTCCACTCGCCGCCGATTGTTCGCACATACCCCTCGGCGGCCAATTTGCTCACGGCGTAAGGGGAGGTTGGGGCCGAGAGCAGCTCTTCGGTCACCACCTGCAAGGGCTGCTCCCCATAAATTGCGCCCGATGAAGCAAAGACGACCCGCTTCACACCCGCGTCCCGGAGAGCTTCCATCACGGCGACCGTCCCGCTGACGTTGGTTTTGTTGTATTCGCGGGGATACAGCACCGACTCCGGCACCGAAACGCGGGCGGCCAGGTGGTAGACACAATCAACTTTGTTGAGCAAGCGCCATACTTTGGGTTTGTCTTCGATATCGCCCCGGGTAAAGTTCACCTCCGGCCGGAGACGGCTGGCGTCTCCTGCGCTCAGATCATCGAGGACGCGAACGGTGTGTCCTTCTTGAACAAGATGGTTGGCCAGAGCCGTACCGATAAAACCGGCTCCGCCGGTTATAAGAAAACGCATGGAGTCATAGTCCTTGTTTTTCCGGTTGTTTTAGACACCCAACACGCCCCGTTCGACTTCCCACGGATAGATAATCCACTCCTCCGTCTCAGCGGCATAGAAATCGGGCGCTTTGTCCTCGAAAATTGAGAAACTGGGTTTATAATGGAGTACCACCGAGATCGGCTGGCCCCCGGCCTGTTCGACACGATCCGTAACACTTAGCACTTCTTTACCACGATACCAGACATCATCCACAATCAACACCTGCTTGCCCCGGAGAAAACTGTCAGCCGGAAATTGCATAAAGACCGGCCAATCGAGATCATGTTCTTCATCTTGGTAAAAATCGACAGAGGCGACCAGGACTTGTTGGATACCTAACTGCTCGGCGATAATGCCACCGGGCACGATTCCGCCTCGCGTAATGGCGATGACGACATCATACTCATAGGTTTCCAAAGAAGGAACAAGCGTCTGGATTAATTTGTTGACATCTTCCCAGGTTAGATAAACCTTTTTTATATCAGCCATAGTTATATACTATTCAAATACTCCCGAATTAGCAAGTGAGTCTATTCGACAGTGATCCGTTCCCTAATCTTACCAAAGGTGCCCTCGCCGATGCCGCTGACCTCGGTGATCGCCTCCACCGAAGGGAAGCCACCGCTGCTGTCCCGATAGTCGATGATGCGCTGGCCAATGACCGGCCCAATGCCGGGCAGTGTGTCCAGCTCATCGAGGCTGGCGGTGTTGATATTGATAACGCCTTCACCTGATGTTCCGCCGCTATTATTGTTCACAATGCCAGCGGGAGCAGACTCCGCATTTCCATTTTGGACCGGTGGCGGTGGGTCTTCTTCGTCCAGCCGGGGAACGTGTATCTGTTGCTGATCTTGCAACTCTAAAGCTTGGTTGATGCGTTCGGGATCCGCCTCGGCTGTCAATCCCCCGGCGGCCAAAATAGCATCCTTGATAATACTCCCTTCCGGCAAAAAGTAAACATCCGGGGTCAGCACCGCCCCGGTGACATAGACTCGCACCAGCCCAGGCGTCGGGCTAGGCTCCGGCGTCGGCACAGCGGTTGGGGTAACATCGGTTGTTAAAATCTCAATCGGTTGAGAGGATGGCTGCCGCACATAAAACCCACCCAACCCGGCCACGGTGGCCAAGAGGAGGCCGATAAAAATAGCGTGACGATTCTGATCTAACCAGGTCATCATTGAATCTCTCCACACAAAAAGATTTTTGAGGTCAAGAACAGAGTATCCGTTATCTCTTTGCCGCCTCCCCTTGAATTTTAGTCGGCAAAGAATAGATATGAAATTTTGTTGATTATATAACTTTTTTTAATGTGTGCCAAAGTTGTTATCCTTTTAAGAATTTTTAACAAAGTGCGTGAAAATTGGTGGCAAAAACCGGTGATAGTCATGATCCCCCGAATATTGGTGCTATATTTACGGCTCATCAAGTTTATGGTATCATAGAAGCAGGTCTCAAACGACGGGAGTGAGCTTTTATGAAAGCGGTGATTATGGCCGGAGGCGCCGGGTCAAGGTTGCGTCCGATGACAATTGAGCGACCAAAGCCGATGATACCTATCGTCAACAAGCCGGTGATGAGTCACATTCTGGATTTACTCAAGCGGCACGACATCACCGATGTGATTGTGACGGTCCAGTATCTGGCCGATTTGATTCAGGATTACTATGGCTCCGGCTCTAGCTTTGGGATGAACATCCATTATTCGGTTGAAGAAACGCCGCTGGGGACGGCGGGGAGCGTCAAAAACGCTCAACATTTATTGGATGGCTCCTTTATCGTTATCAGCGGCGATGCCTTGACAAATATCAACTTAACCGACTTGATAAAATTTCACAAAAATTCTCGAACGATGGCCACATTGGCCGTATACAACTTATCCGATCCTGTCGATTATGGCGTCATCAGCCTCAATCATCGCTCCCAGATTACCCGTTTTCAGGAAAAGCCCAGCCGGGGATCAGTTATGTCAGATTATGTCAACACTGGCATTTATGTGCTGGAGCCGGAAATTCTGGACTATTTTGAGGCTAATATTCCCTTCGATTTTGCCAGCGATCTGTTTCCGATGGTTCACGGCGAGGGCAATCCGCTCTACGGTTATGTGGCCAGAGGGTATTGGTGCGACGTCGGCAATATCTCGGAATACATGCGGGCCACAGCCGATGCTCTGGCAGGAGAGGTTGAAGGGCTGGATTTGGGCCGCCATCTGGGTAACGGCATCTGGGCTGGACGAGACATCAAACTGGCCCCGGATGCCCATCTGGAAGGGCCGATCTATCTGGGGAATTCCGTTCAGGTCAAGCGGGGGGCTATCATTCGGGGGCCGTCAATTATCCGCGATTATACGATTATCGACAACAAAGCCCAGGTGGATCGTTCGGTCTTGTGGCGCAACTGCTACATCGGCGAACGGGTGCAGATCAACGGGGCGGTGATTATGCGCCAATGTAGCCTCAAATCCCACGCCAAGGTGTTTGAAGGGGCTGTTATCGGTGATGGCACGATCATTGGCGAAAACGCGGTCATCCAGCCCAGCGTCAAAATCTGGCCTGGCAAGGAGGTTGAACCGGGGGCGATTGTCAACAGCAGCATCATCTGGGGGTCGCAAGGGCGGCGGGTGCTGTTTGGTCGGCACGGCGTGACCGGCGTGATTAATATCGACTTGACGCCGGAATTTAGTGCCAAATTGGGGGCGGCCTTTGGGGCCACCTTACCCAAAGGCTCCATTGTGACCATCAACCGCGATATCCAGCGTAGCCCCCGTATGATTAAACGGGCCATTATCTCCGGGTTGCCCTCGGCCGGGGTCAATGCCTGGGATTTAGGCTCGCAACCTATCCCGGTCGCCCGGTACTACACCAAAATTTCCGGGGCGCAGGGGGGGGTACACGTTCGTCTCTCCCCCTTCGATGAACGGGTCGTCAACATTTACTTTATGGACAATCAGGGCCTCAACCTCAGCAAAAACCGGGAGCGGGATGTGGAGCGGGTCTTCTTCCGGGAGGATTTCCGGCGGGTTTATCTGGATGATATTGGCATCATCGAATATGCGCCCCGCGTCAAAGAGCAATATACCGAAGATTTTCTAAAACACCTCAACAGCAAAGCCATTCAAGAGGCCGCCTTCGATTTAGTGGTCGATTTCGCCGATGCGCCGGTGGCCAATGTTCTGCCGACTATTTTGGACGAACTCAACTGCAACGTGGTCGCGCTGAATGCCAACGTCAATCGGGCCAGGGGCGCAATTAGCGAAGTCGAGTTCAAGACGGCGCTTGAGCAAATGCAAACCATTACCACGGCGTTAGGCATTCAGTTGGGGGTTTATATGGACCCCAGTGGCGA
>CAZWZZ010000661.1:0-4182 GCA_964638395.1 uncultured Caldilineaceae bacterium | reverse complement strand
AGCGCGGGCCAAGAGGGGCACGAAAAAATCCTCGATCAGATTGGCGGTGGAGGTATCTAAGGTTGTCGGCAGCTGTAGCGTGACGAATGTAGACATAGGCCGGGTTGGTCCGTGCGTGGCGTCCGGTCGGCGGGTGGGGAACGGGAGCGGCTAACCAAACATCTGCTGGGTAGATTTGCCTTAACCTACCATGACAGTGGGGAGTGTGTCAAATTTGGGGAGTGGGATCTTGGCTATGGGGAGTCTGGGGGTGGCGGGGCCGCCGTCACCTCGGCCAGGGTGGCCTCGAATTGGGCCAGGGTAGGAGCCTCGAAAGCGGCCTCGCTGAGGGCGGTCAGGCTGGGCAGATCAAGCGGTTGGAGGGTAGCGTCGAAATGATCCACGGCCACGCCGAAGCGGGTGGCCAGATAGCGGCGTAGCAGGCTCAAGGCTGCGGCACGGCCTTCTTCACGGCCTTCTTCACGGCCTTCTTCGCGGCCCTCGAGTTGTCCTTCCTGACGGCCTTTTTCAAAACCGGCTACTTCCCCTTCTTTGAACCATTGTTCGGCGATGGTTGGCATCAGTTTTTCTCCTTCCTGCAATATCTGGCGTACCACCTGCTTCAAGTCAGCCATGTTCTCTTGATCGGTGCGACTGACCACATACCGTAAGATCGTCTCCAGATACTCCAAGGCTGTTTCCCGGCGCGATAACCGCCATAGCAACTTCAGAATATCTTCCAACCGAGCCAAAAAATCAGGCTCACTCTCATATTTTAGCAACAGCAAGCCAATCTGTAAAATGACCGCCTCTCCACCTTGGCCTTGATCTCCTCATCACTGTATTGGCTCAAGTCACACAGCCAGTACCGATAATTCGGCACAAAGGGCTTCAGTTCATCAGGAACCCCGAACAAGGCCATTAGCTCCAAGTCCACCGTCCACCGTTTGGCCCCATGATAAACAACCAGGGGCAAGATTGGGAGCAATGGTTTCTCCTGCTTGAGGGCTTGCTCCCAAATCCTGACCATATATTTCAACAGTTGAAAGGCGATCAGCGGGTCGGGGTAGCTCTTGTGTTCGAATAGCACATAGATGTAGGTTTCCTGACCACTGTGCAAGGCCACCTTGTAGAGCAGATCGGAAAAATGCTCTTGCAGGTCGGGGTCGATGAAGCTATCCTTACCGATTTCCAGCGTCGATAAATCCAGTAGCTTGGCCACCTCGGCGGGCAGATAATGCTGCAAGAAATCCTGAGCGGCCTCCTGACGGGTGAAAAGGTCTTTGAAGAACTTATCATGCGGGTTGGTCAAATAGTCAGACATCGTCCCATTATAAATCAGCGGAGCAGCGCCAACAAATCAAAGCCAATCCAAACAGCAATTCTGCCCTTTTGACAAGAGCCAGCCATTCAAATACAATTCACGTAATCCGTAATACCGCCGAGAGGCCAATTTGTGTCATTCACCACCTACATCGAAGCCCTAACTTATTTCTATACCTACACCAACTACAACCCGGCCGACGCCTCTGCCTGGAGTTTGGAGCGGCTGCGGGGGCTGCTGGCCCGGCTGGATGATCCCCACAAACGCTTTCCCTCGTTGCTGATCGCCGGGACGAAAGGCAAAGGCTCCACGGCGGCCATCTGCGAGAGTATCCTGCGCCAGGCCGGGTACAAAACCGGTCTCTACACCTCGCCCCACCTCCACTCCTTCCGGGAGCGCATCCGGCTGGCCGGCGACCTGGTCGGCGAGGAGACCGTGGTGCATTTGGCCAACAGGCTCAAACCCTACTTCGAGACGACGCCCGATTTAACCGCCTTTGAATTGATTACGGTGGTGGCTTTTATGGCCTTTGCCGAAGCGGAGATCGAGGTGGCTGTGCTGGAAGTGGGTCTCGGCGGGCGGCTGGATGCCACCAACGCCGTCGATCCGACAGTGGCCGTCATCACCCCCATCAGCTACGACCACACCCAGATTTTGGGCGAAACGTTGACCCTCATCGCCCGCGAGAAGGCCGGCATCATTCGGCCCGGCGCGTTGGTCATCAGCGCCCCCCAGGTTGACGAGGCGATGCGGATGATCGAGGCGGTCTGTCGGGAGCGGCAGGCGCGGCTTATTACGGTTGGCCGGGATTGGCGCTGGCAAACCAACCCCGGCGATCTGCACGGCGAATCCTTCGCCATCTGCGGCCAGACCTACTACCTGCCCCTCATCGGTCGCCATCAGGTGATCAATGCCGTTACCGCGATGGCGGCAGTGACCGGCTTTGTGGAGCTAATCGAGTTTGATATCCCCGAGGCGGCCATCCGGGCCGGACTGGCCGGGGTCACATGGCCGGGCCGGATGGAAATCTTGCAGCAAAGCCCCTACGTCATCCTCGACAGCGCCATGAACGGCGACTCGGCCCAGAAATTGGCCCTGGCACTGGGCCATTACTTCCCCGGCCACCGCTTCCATTTCATCTACGGCGCTTCCAGCGATCATCCCATCCGGGATATGTTGACGGCCTTGCTGCCGGTAGCCACGACGATGGTTATGACCCCATCCCGCCATCCCAGAGCCACCCCCCCGGCCCACCTGACAGACATCGCCGCCGAATTGGGCTATCAGACCGAAGCGGCAGCCGACGTACCCTCGGCTCTCGACCACCTGTTGGCCGAAGCTGCCCCCGCTGATGTCATCTGCGTCACCGGCTCCCTCTTCCTGGCCGCCGATGCTCGCGAAGCCTGGCTCCGCCGGAACGTCTTGCCCCTCCCCCCGATTGATCCGATTGTGACCTCGTAGCGATCATTTTTTCCCTGATTATCAGTAGACCGCAGCATCCTGAGTAAATCGAGGAACGAAGTTTGTATCGAAGGGTGCGATTGCGGTCCTGATTATTGGTGATCGTGACTGACCTGTTCAATGGCGTGGCGACCAATGATCTCCAGCGCGGTGTCCCCGGAAGGGGGCTGCATCGAGCCGGCCCGCACGTCCCGGAAATGACGCTCCAGGGGCAGGCTTTTGGTGATGCTGGTTCCGCCGGCCACCCGCAGCGCTTGCTCGGTGGCGAAGGTGGCCGCGTTCGTCACCTGAGATTTGGCGGCGGCGATGCGGGGATACACTTGCTGGCGGCTGGCCTCGTCTCCCTGCCACAGCCCGGCCACCTCGAATAGCAGGGCGGTGGCCGCCTGCAAGGCCAGGTCGATCTCGCCGATCTGCCGCTGAATCTTGGGCAGCGTCGTAATCGGTTTCCCCAGGCTGGTCGGAACCCGCTCCAGGGCAAAGCGGATGACGGCATCACGGGCGGCAATGGCCGCGCCCAGATAAACCGCCGACATAATCAGCGGGAACCAGGCCGAGGGCGGCGGCGGGCCACCCTCCGGGCTGCCGCGCAGAATCAAATAATCGGGCGGCACGGTCACATCCTTGAAATAGACATCGTGGCTATCGCTGGCCCGCAAACTGAGCGCGTCCCGCCAGGTTTCGACCCACTCGATGCCGGGTAAGTGGTTGGGAACCAAAATTACCGCCGGGTCATCCTCGATACGCAGTTTGACCAGCATATGGGTCAAATGTTTGCCCCCCGTGGTCCAGGTTTTGTGGCCGTTGATGAGCCAGCCCGTGCCGTCCGGGGCGGGGATGGCCTGGGTGGCCGGTAAGCCGCCCCGGGAGGGGCTACCCAGTTCCGGTTCGCTGGCCACGCTGTTGACCAGCCCCCCCTCAACCGCCACCCGGCAGATTTGCTCGAATTTCGGTGCCGGCCACAAACGGATTTCCCGCTGATGCCCAAATAGATGGAGGGGCATCCCGGCCACCAGGGCTGTTGAGGTGCTGCCCTGAGCCAGGGCTACCTGCGCGGCCACACAGTCCCGCAGCGATAACCCCTGGCCGCCATATGCCTGGGGCACACTCAGGCTCAAATAGCCGCTTGCTTTCAGGGCGGCCACATCTTCCGCCGGTAGTTCTCCCTGCCGGTCGGCCTCAGCGGCGCGGGTGGCAAAGTCAGCCGCTAACGTTTGGGCAAGTTCCAGGGCGGTTTGCTTTTCGGGGTTACGCATCACGCATCTCCAGTTCTTGTTTCAGTTTAGGTATTATCAGTAGACCGTAGCATCCTGAGTAAACCGAGGTAGGAGGTTGTATCGAAGGGTGCGATTGCGGTCTACTGATTATAGGCTTTTGGATAGAGTGTAGGCCGTCTGGATGGGGTTGGCAAATGTTTA
>CAZWZZ010000660.1:0-4184 GCA_964638395.1 uncultured Caldilineaceae bacterium | reverse complement strand
CATTGTGCAAAAATGCACAATCGAACTATTTGAGATTTTTACAAAAAGGAATTAATATACAGTCTCAACACACCATACACTAAAAATGAGCTTGTTTGAAACAAAGGAGTTATGACTATGAGTAGTAAAGCCATCTTGGAAGTTATATTTGACGTCGAAGCCACTGAGGCCGTCTTAAACGATCTGGAGGCATTGCTGACCGAAGGTGACTCAGCTCTGATCGAAACGTTAACCAGCCTGGTTCAGGAAAAGTTGAGCGAAGTGGAGGGCGTGGAAGATATCGATGTGACAATACCGACCGAGCGAATCGTCCTGCGCTCCCCCCTGGAAGGGGGATTGAACGCTCAGGAGTGGATGGATCAGGAGGATGTGCTGGGGACCGGCGTCAAAGACCAAATCAACGAACAAGGGTTCCAAGATTAACCTCCCTTTTCTTGACCCCCAAATTTTGTTGACCACTGCCTCCAACCGTGCTATCATCCGGCTTGGAGGCTTTTTTTGCTTAATTATCGGCAGGTACGCCAATACCAGCTAGACAAAGAGAAAAAAACGTCCCCGGCGCTGGGGGCCAAAATTTTGGTTATCGGCTTTGCGGCGATCATCCTCATCGGCACGTTTTTTCTATCGCTGCCCATCGCCACGGAAGGGCCGGCCGCCCTCACCTGGGGCGAGGCGCTCTTTACCTCCACCTCGGCTACGACGGTGACCGGACTGATTGTGGTCGGCACGGAGGCCACCTTCTCCACCTTCGGCGAAGTGGTCATCTTGATCCTGATCCAGATCGGTGGTATTGGCTTTATCACCCTGTCGGTCATCCTCTTCCGGCTGATCGGACGACGGGTGAGCATCTACGAACGGATTCTGCTGTCCCAGACGCTGGGGGTGGGGGAGCGGCAGGGCGTGGTGCAACTGACCCTGACCGTCATCACTATCGTGTTTGGGATCGAACTGGTCGGTGCCGTCTTCCTGTTCATCCGCTGGGTGCAGATTATGGAATGGCCCCAGGCGGCCTATTTCGCTATCTTTCATTCCATTTCGGCCTTCTGTAATGCCGGCTTCGATCTGTTTACCGGGCTGGATGATCCCCTGGTGGTCGCGGTCCAGAAAGATCCCGTCGTCATCACCACCCTGAGTCTGTTGATTATCGCCGGGACGCTGGGTATCACCGTGGTTTATGACCTGCTGGTGTGGCCCCGAACGCGCCATCTGTCGCTGCATACTCGCCTCGTGATTCCTCTGATACTGGGACTGATGGTCAGCGGCACGCTGTTGGTGATGCTCGACGAAACCTTCGTTCGGGGCCACGCCCTGTCCATGATGCCGGTCGGCCAACGCTGGCTGATGGCCATCTTTACGATTGTTTCCAGCCGTACCGCCGGGATCACCCTCATTCCGATGGCCGAACTGGGGGAGGCCAGCCAACTGATGATTCTGGTGTCGATGTTCATCGGTGGCGCGCCGGCCTCGATGGCCGGGGGCGTGGGGGTGACGACGGTCGCCGTCGTTCTGGTCACGTTACGCTCTATTGTCCGGGGGCACAACGACATTCGGGTGTTGCAACGGACCCTGCCGACCGAAACCATCTACAAAGCCGTGGCCATTCTAACCATCTCGACCGGCCTGGTGGTCGGCACAACTATGGTTATGATGCTTATCGACCAGGGAACGCTCTTTCCCGTCGCCTTCGAGGTGGTCAGCGCCTTTTCCAACACTGGCTACTCCCTCGGCATCACTTCGGACTTTGGCACGATGGGCCGCTTGCTGCTGGTCTTCATCATGTTCTGGGGACGCCTGGGGCCATTAACTCTGGTGGTGGCCCTGGCTCAACGCCATCGTCACAGCCTTATTCATTATCCCGAAGAAAAAATCATCATCGGGTGAGCTAACAAGCTATGTCAGACCAAAATGGCTCCTGGATCAAAAATTTGTGGGAGCGAATTAAGGACTTTGCCCGGGGCCAGTCTCTAACAGACCCGGCGAGGTCGTGGCCTCGCGGCACTCGGCAAAAAAATGAATTCATCGTTATCGGTCTGGGACGTTTCGGCACCAGCCTGGCTATGACACTGGATGCCTATAAACATGATGTTCTGGCCGTTGACTCCGACCCCAAACGGGTGCAGCAGCTCTCTAGCGTCCTGCCTTACGTCATTCAACTGGACGCCACCGATATTGACGCCATGCGGGAGGTTGGGGCGGAAGCGTTCGATACCGGCATCGTCTGTATCGGCACCGATTTCGAGGCGAATCTCCTGGCCACGGTCAATCTCCAACGCCTGGGCGTGCGTCGGGTGGTGACCAAGGCCACGACGATTACGCAGCAGGATATTCTCAAAAAAGTAGGGGCTGATGACATCATTCTGCCCGAACACGAGGCCGGGGTACGGCTGGCCCGCAAATTGGCGGCGGTTGATTTTGTCGATTATATGGAGTTGACGGAGGATACCGGTGTGTTTGAAACGGTCGTTTCAGACAGCCTGGTGGGGCAGTCGATCAAAGAGGCGGACATCCGGCGACGGTATGGCGTCAATATCGTGGCCATCCGCCGCGACGACGAGCTTCTGGTCTCGCCGGACCCGAACGAACTCTTTCGTGAAGATGATATTCTGGTTATTCTGGGGAAAACGGCCAACTGCGAGCGGTTGCGGAATGTTTGATTAGCGTTGCTGGACGTAGAGCGCCATCGGCAACGGCCCGCTTTTCAGAAAAAGGGCCAGATCGCTCAAATTTATGACGGAGCCGCTGCTGAGATTGGGCAAAATGTCCAGTTGCCCCTCGGCCCAGTGGTACATCTCCGAACAGGCAATAACTTCCTGATCGACGACAATACAAATGTAATGATCCGGCCTGGTTTCCACGAACTTGGTCAGCCGGGCAGTGGCCGCCTCATCGAGCGTCAGCTCATAGAAAATCTGGCCGGTTCCCGCATCCGGCAGCAGGATGTCTGTCACGGCTTGCCCTTTGAAAAGCAGAGGATAGGCGCTGTCACCGCTCCTGGTTTGGAGACGCTGCCCCAAAGGGGGGGAGACCGGCCCGCCATCGATGAACTCGATGTGCCCCTGATGCCCAATCACCCGCCGGACATAGCTCATATTCTCCGGCTCCGGCATATCAACCAGCAGTTGCCCCCGGTCGATCAAAACTTGGTGAGGCCGGAGGTTTAGTTGCATGAGCCGTTGCTCCACAACGGCCTGCGCTTCCACCAGCTTAAGCTCTAAATCCCCGCTGGATAGCGAAGCCTTGCCGGTCGGGTTGAGTACCAACTCGGCCCCGATAGCTCGGCCAGAGGTTGGGCTAAACGTAGCCAGATCGGCCAGGGCGCGGGAGCTGTAGATAAAACTCAAGAGACCGATCAGGGCCAGGGCCATGAACAGGATAATTTGTCGTCTGAGCATGGGCTGCCTTCCTATAAATACCATAAGCAAATTTTAGTCGTAAAGAACCTACGCTAATCACATAAGCCAGTATAAGCGAAATGGCTTAGTGAGTCAATATAAAAATAAGCAATATCATCTAAGCGTCGGGCAAACGTCGGTTAAGCGACGAAACTATTCGAGCTTCTGGCTAAATTATGTTGTTTTTTGGCTATTTTCAGCGACTAAACGGAGGATACCACGATTTTGGAACTTATTTTATCGTGGCCACAATTTTACTATACGCCATTTGGCTTAGGCCGTCAATAGGAAGATGGGGGGTATCACCTGCGCCCTTGCCTAACCGTGGGGCTTGGGGTACAATCGGCAACAATTATCAATCTTAACGAATGATGCCTATGACTGCCAAACAAACCACCAATCAATCTCTGATTATTGTCGAGGATGCGCTGGCCGACATCTTGGAAAAAATCGTACCGGTCGAGCTGGAGCAGTTGCCGATCACCGAGGGGCTGGGTCGCGTCCTGGCCGAGCCGGTCCACTCGACCATCGACGTGCCCCCCTTTGTCAACTCGGCCATGGACGGCTACGCTATTGTGGCCGGGGATGTGCAGGGGGCGGCCAAAGATTCTCCGATCCGCTTGAAAGTGGTCGATAACGTCCCCGCCGGAGCTACGCCGACCGAAACGCTCCAGCCCGGCACGGCGGCCCGGATTATGACCGGCGCGCCGATGCCCGCCGGGGCCGACTCGGTCATTCGCTTCGAGGAGACCAGCGAACTGATCCCCGCCGAGGGGCTGGCCGAGGATGAGG
>CAZWZZ010000659.1:1279-4185 GCA_964638395.1 uncultured Caldilineaceae bacterium | reverse complement strand
GTCCTGGCCTACTCGACCATCAGCCAGTTGGGCTATATGGTCATGGTCCTCGGTCTGGGCGGGTTTCTGGCCGGGGTCTTCCATATGCTGACCCACGCCTTCTTCAAAGCCCTCCTCTTTATGGGCTCCGGCTCGATTATCCACGCCATGGAACACGGGGCGCACCACGTCCACGACCATCACACCGACCCCCAGGATATGCGGAATATGGGCGGCCTGCGCAGCAAGATGGGGGCCAGTTTCATCGCTTATATGGCCGGAACCCTGGCCCTGGTCGGGATTTTTCCTTTCGCCGGGTTCTGGAGCAAAGATGAGATTTTGGCCGAAGCCTTCCTTCACATTAATGAACCGCTCTCATTCTGGGCCTTTGTGGCCGGGGCGGTGGCGGCCGTTTTCACCGCTTTCTATATGGGGCGTCAGGTGGGGTTGGTCTTCTTCGGCAAACCCCGCACCGAGTTGGCCGCTCACGCCGTCGAACCGGGCAGACGGATGACCTGGCCGCTGCTGGTGCTGGCCCTCTTTGCCCTGGGCATCGGCTGGCTGAACATCCCCTCAGATTTTCCGGTTATTGGTCACGGCTGGTTCCACGGCTTCGCCGGTGAGGTTCATTTGATCGCCGAAGAAGCCGCGCCGGGGCTTATCTTTGAAGCGGTTCCCTTTAACATCGCTTTGGGCGCAACCTCAACCCTGGTCGCTCTCACCATCTTCATCTTCGGCGTTTTCCTTTATTCCCGCGTCGAGGACGCCGAAGCCCTCGACCCCGTCCAGCGCATCCCGGTTATTGGAGCGCCCGTTTTCGCCATCCTCTACAACAAATATTACATCGACGAAATCTATCGAGGCCTGTTGATCTACCCAACGATGTGGCTGGCCGATATCAGCGCCAAATTTGATTACGACTGGGTCATCAACCCCATCGTCAATTTTGTCGGACGGCTCACCAACCTGATCGCTAATGGGCTGGCCGAATTCGACCAGCGGGGCGTCGATGGCTACCTCGTCAACGGCATTCCGGGCGCGTTACGCTGGTTTGGCGGCCAGTTGCGGCTGCTGCAAACCGGCCGGGCCCAAAATTACCTGCTCATTCTGGTTGTCGGTTTATTGATTTTAATCGGTCTTTATTTAGCCATCTGGTCCGGTCAAGCCGTTAGTTAATATTGCGACTGTGCCATAATTTTTGAAGGAGACGAGAACGCTATGTTAAGTGCAATGACCTTTATCCCCCTCCTGGGGGCCATCGTCACTCTATTGATGCCCAAAGATAACGAACGCTTTATCAAGGCGATGGCCGTGGTCTGGAGCCTGCCCTCGCTCATCATCGCCATCATCCTGTGGGCCACCTACGACGACTCCGGCCAATATCACGCCGCCTTCACCGAACGGTTCGACTGGATTCCCGCCCTCGGCGTCCAGTACCATATGGGCGTCGATGGCCTGAGCATCCCTATGGTCGTGCTGACCACCCTGCTGACCACCCTCTGCCTCTGGTACTCGGCCCAGGTCGTTAATAAGCGGGTCAAAGAATTTTTCGCGCTGTTTCTGATGCTGGAAATGGGAATGTTAGGCGTGTTTGTTTCCCTGGATCTGATCCTCTTCTACTTCTTCTGGGAACTGGGCCTGGTGCCGATGTTTCTGCTGATCGGCATCTGGGGCCAGCCCAAAGATCGCCCTCAATACTCGGCCATCAAGTTCTTTATCTACACCCTGGTCGGCTCGGTGGCCATGCTGCTGGCCTTCATCGGCATCTTCATCGCCGCCGGTAGTTGGGACATCACCCAAATCCCCACCCGCTTGAGCGGAACCTATCTGGATGATGCCGTCTTCGAGAATGTGCCCCTGGCCACGGCTGCCTTCTGGGCCATTTTTGTCGCCTTCGCTATCAAAGTACCGCTGTGGCCCTTCCACACCTGGCTGCCGGATGCCCACACCGCCGCCCCGACCGCCGGCTCGGTCATTCTGGCCGGGGTGTTGTTGAAGCTGGGCGGCTACGGCATGATCCGCATCCTGATTCCCTTTTTCCCGGTCATCTTCCAGAATATGGCCTACGTCATCGCCACGTTGGGCGTGATTAGTATGATTTACGGCGCTCTGGTTAGCCTGGCCCAGTGGGATTTGAAGCGGCTGATTGCCTACTCCTCGGTCAGCCATATGGGCTACTTTATGCTCGGGCTGGCCGCGGCGGTGGCCTACACGCCTCTCACCGGGGCGGATGTTTTTGAGAGCCGCACCATCGCCCTCAACGGCGCGGTCTTGCAGATGGTCAACCACGGCCTGATTACGGGTGGCCTCTTTTTCCTGGTTGGCGTCATTTACGAGCGGACCCACACCCGCGACTTAAAAGCCTTCGGCGGTCTCTCGGCCAAGCTGCCCGTCTACTACGGGGTGATGATGGTCACGGCCTTTGCCTCGCTGGGTTTGCCGGGGCTGGCCGGGTTCATCAGCGAGTTTCTGGTTTTCCGAGGCTCCTTCCATATCATTCCCGGCTTCGCCATCGCCGGCATCATCGCTATCGTCCTGACCGCGGCCTACATTCTCTACAAAATCATCCAGTTCCTCTTTCTGGGCGAGTTCAGCGAAGAAAAATGGAACAAAATCTACGACGCCGATCATTGGCCTTTCCGTATGGATATGGCCCCCTTTGAATTGGTGGCGCTGGCCCCGCTGGTAGTCGGCATGATCGCCATTGGTATCTACCCCACCTTCTTAGTCAACACCATAAATTCAACCAGTAATTTGTTATTACAAGTATTCCGGTAGGTCTAAGGCACTACAGTGGATTTAGAAAATAACGGATTTTTTACTTTCGATTCGATTATTTCCCAATCTGGTGTAGTACATTCGAGTTAATTCTAAAACCGGTTTAGAGTCAGAGATTACAACATCACTAATTCCTAATCTCCAATCTC
>CAZWZZ010000659.1:0-1179 GCA_964638395.1 uncultured Caldilineaceae bacterium | reverse complement strand
TATTGAACGACTTATTTTTTATGCTGCCCGAAATCATCATTACTGCGGTCGCCTTTCTCATCCTGACCCTGGATATCATCTGGAAAGGGGATGAGCGCAGCCTGACCGTTTTGCCCTGGCTTGCAATGGGCGCGGTGGTGGCAGCCCTGGCCGTTACCTTTATGATCTGGCCCAACGCCAGCATCGACTTTGCCGTGGCCACCGATGCCGCCGACGCCGTGCCGATGATGGCGATTGATCCGATGGCCCTCTTCTTCAAGGTGCTGTCCCTGCTGACGGTGGCCCTGGTCGGCCTTAGCTCGGTTGAGTACCTGCGCCAGCACACCCCCTTCCGGGGCGAGTTCTTCGCCCTAACCCTGCTGGCCGGTCTGAGCCTGATGCTGGTGTCCGGGGCGACCAACCTCATCCTGATCTACCTGTCCATCGAATTTCTGTCGATCACCAGCTACATCCTGACCACCTACCTCCGCACCGACGCCCGCTCCACCGAAGCCGGGGTCAAATATCTGCTCTACGGCGCGGTCTCCTCCGGGGCGATGCTGTACGGCTTTTCGCTGCTGTACGGTCTGACCGGTAGCGTCGATCTGGTCACGATTGCGACCGGCCTCGGCGATGAAAATATCTTCTTCATCGTCACCTCGATCTTCCTGATTTTGGCCGGGTTTGGCTTCAAAATCGCCCTGGTTCCCTTCCACCAATGGTCGCCGGATGCCTACGAAGGGGCGCCGACGCCGATCACCGCCTTCCTATCCGTGGGGCCGAAAGTGGCCGGGTTCGCCGTCCTCATCCGGGTTATGGTCGTCGCCCTCCCCGCCTACACCGTCAACTGGACCTCCATCCTGGTCTTGATCTCCATTCTGACGATGACCGTCGGCAACCTGATCGCCCTGTGGCAAACCAATATAAAGCGCCTCCTGGCCTACTCCAGCATCGCGCAAGCCGGGTATATGCTCATCGGCCTGGCCGCCTGGAGTACCCAGCCTGGGAGCGGGGCGCTCTCCGGCGGCATCAACGGCATTTTGCTCTACCTCTTTGCCTACCTTTTCACCAACCTGGGCCTTTTTGCCGTGGTCATTATTCTCGAAAACAAAATGGGCACGGCCAACATCGTTGACTACGCCGGTTTGGTCCGCCGCTCCCCCTTCCTGAGCATCGCCCTGCTCGTCTTCTTCCTGTCGC
>CAZWZZ010000658.1:0-4191 GCA_964638395.1 uncultured Caldilineaceae bacterium | reverse complement strand
GCGGCGGCTTCATCACTCTGGATGCTCTCCGCTTCGGCCAGGGGGGCGGAACTGGCTTCCCACAAACTCTGCTCTTTGATGTGGGTGCCGGAGTCGTCGCCCCGGGAGATGAAGGGACTCTGGCTTTCGGCAATCTGGGTCAGGGCCGCCGCAACATCGGTCATGCCCTGCACGCCGGCCGGATCAGCCGCCGGGCCGACGATGACGAAATCGTTGTACATCACATCCTGGCGATTGACGCCAAAACCTTCCTCGACAAAGGCATCTTCGCGGGCGCGGGCATGCACTAAAATGACGTCGGCATCCCCATTTTCACCCAACTGGATAGCCTGACCGGTGCCAACGGCGATGACCTCGACATCAGCCCCGTAGCGACTCTCGAAATCGGGCAGAATGGCGTCCAGCAGGCCGGAGTTGTCGGTGCTGGTCGTCGTGGCCAGCGCCAGACGGCCCACCTCTTGACCGGTCGGCTCCGGCTCCGAGACGGCCACTTCGGGCGTCTCTACCGTGCGGTCCAGCAGCGTTTCGGCCTCGGCGGCGCTGGGCAGGCACAGCTTCCAGCCGATTTCGATGACATCCACATTGTCAATGGTGGCAAAGCTGTCATCCTCGGCAGATTTTATATTGGTGGCCTCGGCAATGGCCGGGTAAGCTAACACATCGCCATACACCTTCTCGGCAATCTTCGACAGCCAGTCGTCGGCCTGCACCACAACCTCTTGCTCACACGTCAGGCTCTCCTCTTGCGCCGGCGGGGCCGCCAACACACTCGACCCGACCAGGCCAACCAGCCCGCTCAGGAGGACGCCCATTAGCATTACTTTCAACAAGGTAACTCTTCTCATTACGATCTCCTTTTGGTTCGTTAGATTTTTATCAACGGCGTTATGAGATTTGACCATAACGATTACCACAAAAATTTAGCCATTCGCCTAATTGACCCAGGTTACCTCCCCCGTCCGGGCCAGGTTGTAGCCATTCAGGGTAGACAGTAACGTATGGGCCTCCGGCGTCGGCAGCCAGTGGGCCAGGGCTTGGATGGCCGGAGTGTTCCACAGATCGGCCGGGATGGCCAGATCATACTGCTCCTCGGCCAGCGGTTTGAAGGCCAGGCCGTAAGCGGTGGCTGCTGCCGCCACGCCCAGGCCAACATCGGCCTGTCCCTCGGCGATGGTGCGGGCCACATCGGTGTGGGTAGCCACTTCATCCCGATAGCCGGTCAGGTTGTCCGGGGCAAGGCCCAACTGCTGCAACTGGACATCGAGCCAGACCCGTGTCCCGGATCCCGGCTGGCGGTTGACGAAACGCATGGCGCTGTCGGCCACCTCGCGCAGGTCGGCAGGCGGGGCGGATAGCCCCGGCGAACTCATCAACCCCAGTTGGCGCTGGGCCAGCGTCAACAGCGCCACCCGGCGCCCCACAAAAAAGTGGCGCACAAAGGGCACGTTGTAGCTGTGGCTCTCCGCATCCCAGAGATGAATCCCGGCCAGGTCCGCTTTCCCCTCGGCCAGGGCCAACAGCCCGCCCAGACTCCCGGCGAAATGCAAATCGGGGATGTGGGCCGGCTCGATTTTGATGAAATGGGTGGCGATCAGGACCAACGCCGGGTCGTGACTGCCGACGAAACGGAGGGCCGGTTCCTGAATGGCCGGAGCCTCGGCCAACGTCCGCCAGCGGTCCCAGGCCAACTGCACGGCCTGCTCGACTTCGCTCTGGCTGTATCCCTGCGTCAACGCTTCCAGCAGAAAGGCTTCGGCCCGGTGAACCAGGGCCGCCCGACGCAGCGGTTCGGTCTCCTGCGCGGGCCGGGTGGCAATGACTCGCGTGCCCTGGCCGGGGCGGCTGGCCACCAAACCTTGCTCGGCCAACGTCTCGTAAGCTCGCTGGACCGTGCCGATGGTACAGCCCCACCGGGCAGCCATCGCCCGCACCGAGGGAATCTGCTCCCCGGCTTCCAATTCTTGGGCCACGATTTGTTGCCGGATCGAGGCGGCAATTTGGAGGTAGAGATACTCTTTGACCATCGCCTGTTGGAACCACTGTATAGTTGAACGGGCACGATTATACTATTAAAAAGGTATTTGTCAAAACCTAAGGCGAGGGCATCCCGACATTCAGGGATGACTTGGAACCGGGAATTGGGGATTAAATTGAGGAGAAATGGGGACAGCAGGAAAAAATTCAGGTGGTTTCGCCGGTTGAGGCCCAATCCTCGGCACCGGATAAAAAGCTGAGTTGGCTACGAACGGCCTTAAGAAACTCGCCGGGCGGTTGGATAATCAAGTGGCTGTCCGTTGGATGGTAATGTCGGGTATTGAGACCCCACCTACCCAATTTTACAGGTCGGGGCCTGACCGATTGGCCGATGCATCTTAACGCTTTTCTGTTATAATCAGTAGACTGTAGCATCCTGAGTAAACCGAGGCACGAGGTTGTATCGAAGGGTGCAATTGCGGTTTACTGATATTGCGGTTTACTGATTATGAGAATTGTGACCAAAACAGAGAAAATGAGGTGATTAATGCACGGTATCGGCAGCGGTTGGTGGCGTTTTATCAGTTATGATGAAGAGCGCGACCGGCCCCAAGTCAGTTGGAATTTATTGAAGCGGGTTTGGGTCTATGCCCAACCCTATCGTTTGAAAATTGTGGGTCTTTTGCTAACCATCCTGACCATCACCGGCCTGAGTCTGGTTCCGCCCCTACTCTACCGCAGCCTGATCGACAACGCCATCCCTAACCGGGATTTCACGTTGCTCAACTGGCTGGCGCTGGGTATGATTAGTATCCCTCTCATCAACGCCCTCATCGGTCTCGGCCAGCGCTACCTGAGCGCAACCATCGGCGAGAACCTGATCGCCGACCTGCGTAACGCGCTTTTCGCCCATATGCAGCAGATGAGTATGCGATTCTTCACCCACACCAAAACCGGCGAATTGATGAGCCGTCTCAACAACGACGTCGTCGGAGCGCAGAGCGCCCTGACCGGCACGTTTGTCAACATCCTGACCAACATCGTCACTGTGGTGGCCACGTTGGGCATTATGCTGTCGCTGGAGTGGCGGCTGACCTTGTTGAGTGTGGCCGTCGTGCCGATTTTCGTCTGGCCGACCCGCCACGTGGGGCGACGGCTGCGGGCCATTCGCCGCCGCAGTCTCGACCTCAACGCCCAGATGAACGCGATGATGCAGGAGACGCTCAACATCAATGGGGCGCTACTGGTCAAGCTCTTCGGGCGGCGGGGTAGTGAAATCGAACGCTTCCAGGAGCGCAGCCACCGAGTGGCCGATGTCGGCATCGAGTCGGCCATGGTTGGGCGGGCCTTTTTTATGGGGCTGGGCCTGATTAGCGCCATCGGCACGGCATTGGTCTTCTGGGTGGGCGGGTATTTTGTGTTGCAGGGCAGCTTCACCGTCGGCACGATTGTGGCGTTTGGGGCCTACCTGACCCAACTGTACGGCCCCCTCAGCTCCATCAGCAATGCCCATATCGAGTTTGTGACCAGTATGGTCAGCTTCGAGCGGGTGTTTGAGGTGTTGGATTTGCCGGTGGAGATCGCGGATAAGCCGGACGCGGTGTCATTGAGGGACGTCGCCGGGGCGATTGTCTTCCGCGATGTCTCCTTTAGCTACACCGAGGGGGGCGACGGCGGAGCCGGGCAGTTGGGGTTGACCGCCCGGCGCAACGGCAGCGACAGCGGGGCCGTCATCGCCCCGGTGGAGACGCGGCGGCTGGCCCTGGACGGTATCAGTTTCGACATCCGGCCCGGTGAGTTGGTGGCCCTGGTCGGGCCGAGCGGGGCGGGCAAGACGACCATCACCTACCTGTTGCCCCGGCTGTATGACCCGACCGAGGGAGAAATCTGTCTCGACGGACACAACCTGCGAGACATCGGCCAAACCTCGTTGGCCGAGGCCATCGGCATGGTCACCCAGGAAACCTACCTCTTCCACGATACGCTGCGGACCAACCTGCTCTACGCCAAGCCGGAGGCGACCCAAGCCGAAATCGAGGCGGCCTGCCGGGCGGCCAACATCCACCATTTCATCGAGAGTCTGCCGGATGGGTACGAGACCATCGTTGGGGAGCGGGGCTATCGCCTCAGCGGGGGCGAGAAGCAGCGCATCGCCATCGCCCGCGTCATCCTCAAAGACCCGCGCATCCTGGTGCTGGATGAGGCCACCAGCAACCT
>CAZWZZ010000657.1:0-4195 GCA_964638395.1 uncultured Caldilineaceae bacterium | reverse complement strand
AACAACCAGAGTTAGCTAAAACTGGCCCAATCTGGTCATATCGGGAACTGCTGTTTATACGGTGTGGTGTGCTTCTCGATGATGGGCCAACGAATGGGGCCGCTCCAGGCCGTGTTTTTCCATCAGGGCGGCGTCCCGCATCACCTCGGCGGGAGGGCCAGTGGTGATAATCGTGCCGTTGTCTAGCAAGATGACCCGGTCGCACACTTCCAGGATGAACTCCAGGTCGTGGGAAGAAACGATGAAAGCCTGAGTGGAGGCTTTGAAAAAGTCGATCAGGCGGCGGCGGGAACGGATGTCGAGGTTGGCGCTCGGCTCGTCATAGATGATGAGCTGCGGACGCATGGCCAACACCCCGGCGATGGAGACCATCCGTTTTTCGCCGCCGGATAGATGATGGGGCGGGCGGTCGGCCAGGGCGGAGACGCCGGTCAGCGTCAGAACTTCATCGACGCGAGCCGTTACCTCTTCCGGGGACAGGCCCAAATTTTGGGGGCCGAAGGCGATGTCGTCTCGCACCGTAGGGCTGAATAGTTGATCGCTGGAGTTTTGGAAGACCATTCCGATTTCGGGCCGGAAATCTCGATGTTTGAGCGTTTGGCCAAAGAGGGTGATCTCGCCTGCCTCCGGCTTCTGCACCCCGCAGATGGCCATAAAAAAGGTAGTTTTGCCCGCCCCGTTGGGGCCGATGAGGCCAACCCGTTCCTGGGGTCTGATGGTGACATCGATGCCGTTCAGAATATTCGGTTTGTCGGGGTAGGAGAAGCGAAGATTTTTGGCGATTAAGGCCGGTTGGTCGCTGACCGGCGTGACCGCAGGATGGTTGCCGTTGCTCGATTGGGGAACGGTGGGGGTGGCGGGCGACATCTCCTCGGAGGCAGTGTGACCTCGTTTGGCCGCCGGTTCGAGCCAGGGAATCGTGGCCTGGCTGCGGTTGGTTTGGATGAAATCGAAACCCACCAAACCAATCAACACCACCTCAACAATCTTGGTCAGCCAGCCCAACATATCAATTTCTCCGCCCGGCATCCCCCACGGATGCTCAACGAAGTAGAGGCCAATTGTGACCAGCGTGTAGAGAATAAATGTGGCGTAGAGTAGCTTGCGCGGGATGGAATGAGTGCCTAAGGGAACAAAATAGAGGCCCGTCAACAGCAGCATATAGCCCAGGCCGTTGAGAAACAGCAGGTTGTCACTGGCCCCGGAAAGCATATGAATGACGGCGGTGATGACCGTCAGGCCGATGATGGCGAAATGCAGGGGACGCAGCCCACTTTTGATCTGTGTCCGCAAGGCATAGATAGTTGCCGCCGCCGCCACGATTGCTAAAATGATTCGTAGATTGCTATCCAAAAAGATCATCCAATGCCTCCCCGCATTATTAATTCAGCCACCACAAAACCGGCGGCCACCACAATGACGCCCGCCATCGCCAGCCAGTCGATGGGGCGTCCTTCAAATTCTTCATACGTCAGTTCGGCCTGGCCATAGCCCCGCAACATCATCGCCTGATAAATCCGCTCGGAGCGTTCATAGCTCCGCACCAGGAGCGTCCCGGCCAGTTGGGCGATGCTGGTTAGGGTATTGCTGTCGTACCCTTTGGCCCGGAAGGCTCGCAGCCGCATGGCGGTTTGCATTTTGCTCAGGTCATTGGCGATTTCAAAGAGGTAGCGGTAGGTCAACAGCAGCATATCGGCCAAAATCGGCGACAGCCCCAGCGAACGGGTGGCTTTGATGGTCGTCAGAAAAGGGGCCGTGCCAAACAGAACGATGCTAACGGTCAGGATCGAGACGAATTTGACGAAGATGACCAGGAAAGTCAGCAGCCCTTCTTCTCGTAGCGCCAGCGGGCCGAGGCTGAAAATAATGGTGCTGCCGGAAAAGAAGGGCAAAATAACGGCCAGGGCCATCACGAAGATACCGGGGTAGCGGAGCCGGGTCATCAGGAAGGTGACCGGCAGCCGGGAGATGATGAAGATGATGGCCGTGACGACGATCATTGCCGGGAGGATGCGTAAATCTTGAATGAAGGAGTAGGCAAAAATGAGAACGATCAGGCCGATGAGCTTCTGTTTGACCCCCCAGCGATGGAGGGGCGATTCCAGGCGAGCGTAGGTGTCGAGACCGAGATCCATTTAGCCGTCCTGGGGTTCCAACTGGGGCGCGACCGGCGCAGCAGCCTCTTCTTTTTCTTTTTGTTCTTTGGCTGAGGTCGATTTGAAAGGCACAGGGTCGAGTAGTTCCGGCTTGACCTTTTGCAAGAAGAGGACCAGCATCGCCGTCAAAATGCCCTCGATGACCATCAACGGGCCGTGGGCCAGGATGAGAGCGGTGATGGCCGCCCGTTCTTGTTCGACATCCATATTGCCGGGGATGGTGCTGATGAGAACATAGAAAGCAATCGCCGCCGCGAGACCCAGCCCCAGCCCCCCGGCCAGAAAGCCAAAAACAGCCGTGCCCGCTCGGCTGTCGCGCAGGCCGAACAGGTGGCGGGAGCGGAAGATGAAGTAAGCCAGCAGGGCCGGGACCCCCATCATCGTCGCGTTGACGCCCAGCGTGGTCAGGCCGCCGTGTTGGAACATCACCGCCTGGAGAAAAAGGCCGATCAGAATGGCCGGAATGGCGTAGTAGCCCAGAACCACGCCCAACAAGCCATTCAAGATAAGATGAACGCTAGTCGGCGGCACCGGAATGTGGATCCAGGAGGCAATGAAAAACGCCGCCGTCAGCAGGGCCGCTTTGGGAACCTGAGACTGAACATCGTCAACGGTTTGGCGAATACGGCGGAGGGAAAACCAGGTCAACCCCCCGGTGGAGACATAGCCGGCTGCGGCCACGCTCAACGGAACAATACCATCAGGAATATGCATTATGACTGTCTCCCACGGGCAAAAAAGAGCGCGGTGCCGATAAAGCCCCAAACGACACTGCCGCTCATCAGCAGAATTTGGGCGGTGGTCAGGCCATCGCTGCCGCTGTTAGCCACGACCAGCCGTTGGGTGGTCGGCGACGCGGCGCTCTCTGTTGTTTCCGCTGCCGCCGCAGTGTCGGTCTCAGAGGCCGGCTCTTCGTTGTTCACCGTTTCATTATTGACGCTCTCACTCACGTCCTCAGCAGATTCAACCCCTGCTTCGGTCTGCGTCTCTTCACGACTAACCGCTTCTATGGCCTCGGCTTCTGTGTCGGCATCCGCCTCCTGCGCTTCGTTTTCAACGATGGCTGCCTCGGCGACTTCGGCGGCGACTGCTTCCTCAGTTTCAGCTTCAGCCTCAGCTTCAGTTTCAGCTTCAGCCTCAGCCTCAATCTCAACCGCTTCCACACCCGCCGGCGTCTCCTCCTCCATCACATCCACCTCGATAATTTCTTCGAGGGTAATGTGGATCATATCGCCATGTCCGGCCTTACGGAATTGGACATCCCAGGTGCCGGGTTGGTCGGGGGTAAAGGTGAAGCGCCCCTCCTCATCGGCGGTGCCGGTCAGCCAGGGCGTGGCCGGGTCTGCCGGGGAAAAGATAGAGACCTGGGCTTCGGACATCACCTCGCCGGTGTCGAATACGGCCCAGAGTTCGATCTCGCCGTTTTCATTGGCTTCGTAGCTAATCACCACGCCGTGGGCCAGCGCCAGACTGACAAGCCCCAGAAAAAGAATCGCGGCCAGCGACAGGCTTATTTTCCATTTCATCATCATACCTCCTAAAACATAACGAGGTACTCTGTTCCTACGAACAGAGTACCTCTCATCTACCATTGATTACGGATAAAACACCTGATTGATTGAGACCATTGTGTTACTATTTGCATCTGTTTCGCAACACATCACCGAAAAATTTCAATTGACTATTATACTACTCAATTCCATAAAAGCAATGTCCCTCACCGGTGTGGCCCAGTGTCGGCAGAATATCGACCAGCTTTTCGTATTCCGCCGCCGACAGCGCCTCCTCCAGCGCGGCCAGGTCGGTCTCGACGACGCCATCCTCGGCCACCGAAGCGAACGGCTCGAAGCCGGGGGCCAACTCGTTCAGGCTGTCATCCGCCGCCAACTCGGCATCCCCAAAGATGTGGTCGAAATGGAAGGTCAGTTCCAGGTCGGCCTGGCCGTTCCCTCGAAGAATGCCTTTCCGTTCGTCTCCGACGAACTCGCCGCACAGGTTGGTGTAGCTGTTTTCGATGCCGATGCTGAAATCGACACTTT
>CAZWZZ010000656.1:2841-4195 GCA_964638395.1 uncultured Caldilineaceae bacterium | reverse complement strand
TCCCCACCCCCGGAAACCTCCATCAACGCGGGCTGCTCCACCTGGCCGGGCTGCTCGGCTGGCCACCGATACCAAATGCGGTTCCAGGTGTGGCCGTTATGGTGCGCGGTGGTGGCCACGAACTCGGTACCGAGGGGGATGCCGAACGCGGCGGCGACAACGCTCTGCTCTGTCTTGCTGGGTACGGTGTTTTCTCGGCTCATAGCCAGGGTGTAGGTTCCCTGATCGTGTTTGAGCCAGAGATGAAGGCCACGGCCCAGAGCGTGGGCGGTTTGGCCTTTGTGCTTGGCGTCAACTTTCATCGCCGGGGCGATGGCTTTCAGGATGTCGGGTTTTTGGTTAGTCACGATTGGTCTCCTCTACGCTTCTTTTGATTCTTTTGTAGATTTTCTTGATTGAGGCTGCGATCCGCTTGGCCCTGGCTGTTATTTCGGCGTGTGCCGACCTGGACCTTGCTTGGTAGCCACTTTGTAGCAGTAGGATCAATTGCTGTTGCTCATCGTCCAGGGCTAAGAGAAGTGTGGCCTGTCTTTGCAACTCTTTAGCTTGGGTGTCGATTTCTTCACTCATCTCTTTATCTCCAATCTCGAATCTCTAATCTCCTAATCTCTAACTCATCATCAAGTTGAACTGTCCCCACGTCTGAGGCGTAGGCAGAAAGATCACCTTCTCATAATCGGGATGGTGGGGGATGATCTGCCCGGCGTCGTCGGTGTAGAAGTAGCCGAGGAATGGCCGGATGAAAAGACCCCAATGCTCCACCACGCGATGGGCCAGATTAAACTGCTTCTCCTGCTCGACCATTGCGATCAGGGAGCCTGGTTGGTAGTCTGCGTGGTCTGCAAATTCAAGCCGTTCGTTCAGGCTTTTATTTGCAAACGCTTGAATAAATGCTCTGGCCTGCGTCGCCACAAGCTGGTGAGCCTCATCCGGCGAGGCTCCAAACCTGTGCCCGGCCAAAGCCATGTACAGCAACTGCCCGGCCTCGCCTCGGACGTGGAGCGGTGGGCGATTGTCGGGGGTGGTGGTGTCATCGCCGATGAGGGTGGGGGCGTAGAGATCGCCGGTCTTTTGGACTAAGATGATAATGGGGCGGTTTTCAGGGTGCATTGGACACTCTCCTTGTTTGGACTAAACAGCTAAATAACAGCCAGACCACCACGCACCAGAACAGCAGGTGCTCGGCTTGGTGGCGGATCGTGGTCAACAGGCAGCGGGCAGCAGGCAGCACCCCCAGCACCCACCCCGGAAACCACAGAGACAACACGATCACCGGGGCGATCAGCGCGGCCTGGCGTTGGCCTGCGTCGTCTTCGATGAGGGCGTTGGTTGAGATGGCGAGTTTGGCGGTGTG
>CAZWZZ010000656.1:0-2741 GCA_964638395.1 uncultured Caldilineaceae bacterium | reverse complement strand
ATTTCTCTGACGGCCTCATCCAGCGTTCGGATGAGTTGGCCGTCGTTGTCTCGTCTCAGATGCGGGTAGCCGCGCTGCAAGGCTTCGTCGAGCCACTCGACCAGGGTGAGGGCGGCGGTAAACCGGGCTTGTTCGGGTTTACTCATCACGTCAACACCCCCTCATAGACCCATCCCTGGGCCTCGATCTGCTCCGGCTCTGGCGGGGTCTGGCCCTCGCAGATTTTCCACCAGATCAAAACGGGACTCCAGGGCAACTCAATGCCTTCACGGTAGGCGCTGGCCCATCTCGCCAGATTTTCGGCAATCTCATCGCCTTCATCGGTCAGCATTAAGACCTCAGCGGGCGTTTTGCCTTGCGTAACGAGTGGGGCGTTGCGTTTCTGTTTGATGTCGGGGTTAATGCCTAGTTCGAGCAGTTGTTGGGCTACGATGTCCAGCAGTCCCAAATTCTGATAATCGCGCTCTTCGACTAAAACCAATTGATCGGCAGCAGTAGCAGTACTACTACTTTTCTTTTTAGAAGTACTCTTTTGCTTAGTACTCTTTTTTAAGTACTCCTTGTCTCCCATTTGGGGAGTCCTATATTGGGACTCCCGTTCTGGGACTCCCGTTCTGGGACTCCCAAGTTGGGAGTCCATCAGGGCTAAACCTTGCTCGGTCAGGTTATAGTCGTGGGGTTCGTGGGTCAGATCGGGGGTTAGATCGTTGAGGTATCCGGCGTCCCTGAGCTTGTGCAAGGCACGGCGTAGCGTATTACGCCCGATACCGAGCGATTGAGCGCGGCGAGGGATCGAGGCCGAGAACTTGCCGTCCTTCATATGGCAGTGTCGATAGACCAGGCATAGCACGAACCCGTCACGTAGCCCCAATGTTTTTATGGCCCGGTCATAGGTTTTTGTGTAACCCATCTAATCCTCCTCTAACTCTCCATCCTTCTCCATTTCCTTGAATCGCACGGGGATCGCTTCGAGCAATAGCCTGGCTACGTCGGTGGTCTTGGATAGCGATTCGTGTAGCCGCTCCAATTCGCTCAGGATGGCCAGGGCCAGCTCGGGGTTGTCCACGTACAGGGCCTCTCGCACTTCGTCCAACTTCGACGGGGTGATCTCCTCTAACACGGCCTTGATATGCTCGATCTCGGCCAGTGCATCTTTGCGGTATTTGTTGAGCGCATACGGCAGGCGCTTTCTTGGTGACATTCATCCTCCTGACCTCCGCCGCGCCTTTTTTCGGCTGAGTGCATTGAAGCTAATTGAGTAGAGTGTTGGTCCGATAGCGGAAGCGGTGAAGCTGACAAAAAGCAAGGCTGAGGTTTGAACATCGAACTTTTGGGACAAGATGATGAGGGTTAGCAGTGCCCACAGGATCGGCACGCCTGCCTCGTACATATGGAAGGCTTCGACCCACTTCCAGCGCCACACGGCCAAGAAAACAGCATACAGTGCCCCGGATAGGAGCAACTGTAAAAGTAAATAGCGGTGTTGATAGATGAATTCGGGTAGTGTCATACGGTTCTCCATTTCACGCCCATTTCGGGTGATTTTGGTGGTGTTACGTCAAGCTGTGCTACAATCTGTAGAACAGGCGTTTTAGGATAAATAGACTACATAGCCTCAGAGCCAGGAAACGGCGATTTACTGAGTTATGTAAGTCTGTTCGATTAGGATTAAGCGTGCCACTTCACATACTTTGCACGTTTAACAACCACAAAGAGGAGTTGAGGAGAATGAACGAACTACGGATCACCATCGAGGAATGGTTGGCGGCGCTTCGCCAGGCTGGGCGGTCGCCATCCACCATCATCATGTACAACTGGCATTTAGACCGGTTGGCCGGATGGCTGGAAGCACAGGACATCACCGAAACGCAGGGGATCAGCAAACGTCTACTTAGGCAGTGGGGCGCATCGCTCTACAATGACAACAACTGGTCTGCCTCGACCGTCAAGCAAGCGGTCAGCGCGGCTAAGTCGTTTTTGTTGTGGTGTCGGGAAGAGGAGGTGATAAACGAGCCGCTTCACAAGGCGCTTAAAACGCCGAAGGTGAAAGTTGCGGTCCAGAAGACGGCCACGCTTGACGAGGTAAAGGCGTTGATCGGGTGCTGCTGTGATTCGGAGAAGGGGCTGCGAGATGCGGCGATAGTGTCGTTACTGGTCGATTCGGGGCTTAGGGCCTCGGAGGTTTGTCGATTGCGAGTTTCAGATTTACAGATCGGGATGCGGTTAGGGGAGGGGTTCGTTAATATCCTGGTTGTTTTATCCAAGGGCGGGGCTACGCTACCAGCCTACTTTGGCCAGGCTACAGCCGAGCGATTGGAGCGTTGGTTGGCGATTCGAGGGCGGGTAGCCAGGCCAGGGGTTGAGGCGGTGTTTGTTGGCGTTGGCGGCACCAAGCCGGGTACGGCGATCACGCGCCACGGTCTCAGAGCCTTGCTATACCAACTCAGCGACAAGGCCGGGATCAGGCGATTGTCTCCGCACACCCTGCGCCGGGCTTTCGCCTGCCTGGCCACGGATGCCGGGGCGAACAGTCGGCAGGTGCAAGAATGGGGACGGTGGAGTAACATTGAATTGGTAGAGCGGTATACGATGGCGTATCAGGCGGGCCAACGCTACGCGGCGCATAGTCCGATTGACTATATCCAGAGGCAAAACGGAGACGAGGCAACATAGACTCCATAACGGCTGATCTCGACTCACTAACTCGCCGTTAGTGAGTCCTGAATCAGTAACAGCGGGTT
>CAZWZZ010000655.1:0-4197 GCA_964638395.1 uncultured Caldilineaceae bacterium | reverse complement strand
AAAATCTCCTAATCTCCTAATCCCCGCTATGAAATCGCTGTTTTTAGGGCAACGGCTGAACAGATACAAATTCATTTTTGGAAGGACGTATGATCTCATTATCACAACAAATTCAACAAGCCGCCCAACTAATCCGGGCGGCACAACATATCGTCGCCTTGACCGGGGCCGGTATCAGCACGCCGTCGGGTATTCCTGACTTCCGCAGCCCCGACTCCGGCGTCTGGAACGACGCCAACCCGATGGAGGTGGCTTCGATTTTTGCCTTTCGCCAGAACCCGCAACCGTTCTACGATTGGATTCGACCGCTGGCCCAGATCATCTTCACGGCTGTTCCTAACCCGGCCCACGCGGCCCTGGTCGATCTGGAGCGGGCCGGAAAAATGAGGGCGGTTATCACCCAAAACATCGACGACCTGCACACCAAGGCCGGCTCTGAGATCGTCCACGAATTGCACGGTCACACCCGCACCCTGACCTGCACCCGTTGCTACACCATCATCAATGCCCAGGACATTTTGGACGAATTTCTCAATGAAGGCAAAGCGCCCAGACACCGCTGTGGCGGCGTCCTCAAACCGGATGTTATTCTCTTTGGGGAGCAACTCCCGGCCCAGGAATTTATCTCGGCCCAAATGGCGATGAAAGAGGCCGACCTGCTGTTGGTCGCCGGCTCCTCCCTCGAAGTGGCCCCGGCCTCCGACCTGCCGCTGCTGGCCCTTGACCACGGCGCCAGCGTCATCGTTATCAATTATGGCGGCACCTATCTCGACCCACGGGCCGATGTGGTGATCCAGGCCGATGTGGCCGAGGTGTTGCCCCAGATTGTCGAGTTGGCGCTCCACGGCGCGTCAGCAGCAGCGATCGGAGAGAGTTCGTGACCCTCGACCACCGATCACAGACCGGCTCCACGCCCCCAAAATCGGCTCCCGGAACGTGAGAAAAAGCGGTCAAGCACTGGTTCGTACCCTTGAAGAGCAAGCCCTCAACGCCTGGCCGGCTGCCCGGCAGTTGTTGGTTGATGGCTGGTTATTGCGCTTAGATAATGGCTACACGAAACGAGCTAACTCGATTACTCCGCTCTACACCAGCCAACAGCCGGTGCAACCCAAAATCGACCGTTGCTGTCAAATTTATCGAGACCACGGCTTGCCCCCGATCTTTCGCCTGACGCCTCTGGCCCAGCCGACCGACCTGGATGCGCGGCTGGCCGATCTCGGCTTCATTCACCAGAGCCAGACCAGCGTCCAACGCCTCAGTCTGACCGCTCCGGTTCGCCACCCCCCCTCATCGTTTAGTTACGAAAGTGAGCTATCAAAAACCTGGCTCGACCACTTTTCCGCCCTCAGCGGCAGCGTGACCAATCGAGCAGCCCACGCCGCTATTCTGGGCCGCATCACACCCGCCGCCTGCTTCGCCTCGCTCTCTGAGGGCGGGCAGGTCGTCGCTTGCGGCTTGGGCGTTTTAGAAGGAGCCAGCGTCGGCCTGTTTGACCTTATCACGGCGGAGAGGCAGCGACGCCAAGGATTTGCCCAGGCCCTCTTGACCGGCATTTTGCAGTGGGCCATCGAGCGGGGCGCGACCCAGGCCTATCTCCAGGTCGAAACCGGCAACGGCCCGGCGCTAAATTTATACCGAAAGTCAGGTTTTAGCGAGGTCTATCAATATTGGTACCGGTTTAAAGCAGTCTCTAAGAGCTTCAGTCGCTAAACTCCCATCAACTCCTTAGCCCGCTTGGTTTGCTTGAGCCGCTCATTGGTGTCGAGGATGCGCTTGCGAATACGAAACGACTCCGGGGTCACTTCCAGCAGCTCATCATCGGCCAGATATTCGATGGCCTCATCGAGGCTCATCTGCCGGGGCGGGGTCAGCCGCTCGTCGATGTCCCGCACGGCGCTCCGCATGTTGTTGAGTTGCTTTTTCTTGGCCACATTGATGCCCAAATCGCCGGGCCGCTGGTGTTCGCCAACGACCATGCCCTCGTACACCTCCACGCCGGGAGCGATGAACAGGATGCCCCGCTCCTCGGCATTTTTTAAGCCGAAGGTGGTGGCCGTGCCTCGCTCCCAGGCCACCAGCGAGCCGCTACTGCGGGAGTCGATGGCCCCGGCCAGCGGTAGATAGCCGTGGAAAATGGAGTGAACCACCCCTTCGCCCCGCGTGGCCGTCAAAAATTGGTGGCGGAAGCCCAGCAGCCCCCGCGTGGGGATGATGTAGGTCATTCGGGTGCTGCCGTCCTGATTGTCCATCATATCCACCATCTGCCCTTTGCGACTCCCCAACATCTCCACCACCGTGCCCACAGTGTCGGAGGAGGTTTCGACGTGAACCTCTTCAAACGGTTCCAACATTTCCCCCTCGACATTCTGACGCATCAAGACCTGGGGCCGGGAGACCTCGAACTCATACCCCTCCCGTCGCATATTTTCGATGAGGATGGCCAGATGTAGCTCGCCCCGCCCGGAGACCAGAAATCGCTCGGCGCTCTCCGTCTCCTCGACACGGAGGGCGACGTTGTGGCGCAGCTCCTCGAAAAGGCGCTCCCGCAAGCGGCGGGAGGTGGCCCATTTGCCCTCCCGCCCGGCAAAGGGGGAGGTGTTGACGCCAAAAGTCATGCGTACCGTTGGCTCCTCGACGGTGATGGTCGGCAGGGCCACCGGCGTTTCGGGATCGGCCAGGGTATCGCCAATGCCAATATCAGTCAGCCCGGCGATGACGACAATGTCGCCCGCTTTGGCCTGCTCGATTTCGACCCGCTCCAATCCCTGATGGGCATACAGGTAGCGGGCCCGCTCCGCTTTGGATTCACCGTCGCGGGTCAGGCGGGCCACGGGCTGCCCGGCTGTCAACGTTCCGGCAAAGATACGGCCCACCGCCGTCACCCCCCGATATTCGTCGTAGCCCAGCGTGGTGACCAACATTTGCAACGGGGCCTCGACGTCTACCGCCGGGGCCGGAATTTCCCGCAGGATGGTCTCGAATAGGGGGTGTAGATCGGGCGTGAGGTCGGGCGTGGTTCCGGCCTGGCCATTCAGGCCGACGGCGTAAATGACCGGGAACTCGGCTTGCTCGTCGCTGGCCCCCAGTTCGATAAACAGATCGAAGGTTTCGTTCAGGACGCGGTCGGGGTCAGCATCGCGGCGGTCGATTTTGTTGATGACGACGATGGCCCGATGGCCCATTTCCAGGGCCTTTTTGAGGACGAAGCGGGTCTGGGGCATCGGTCCCTCGGCGGCATCGACCAGCAACAGCACACCATCGACCATATTCATAACCCGCTCCACCTCGCCCCCAAAGTCGGCGTGGCCGGGGGTATCGACAATGTTGACCTTGGTTTCTTCGTTGGTGTCGGGATCGAGCAGGGTGATCGCCGTATTTTTGGCCAGAATGGTGATGCCCCGTTCCCGTTCCAGATCGTTCGAGTCCATCACCCGCTCGGCAACCTGTTGGTTCTCGCGGAAGATGCGGGCCTGGCGCAGCATCCCATCCAATAGGGTCGTTTTGCCGTGGTCTACGTGGGCAATGATGGCAATATTCCGTAAGTCGGTTCGTTTGGTTATCATAAGGTTCCTTGAAAAGTTGTATAAAGACACAAAAAACCCCGGCCCACCGGCCGAGGTCAGTCGTTGACATCGTTGAAAATTGATTAAAGGTATCTTAGCAGAGGGGGCCGGGTTTGGCAAAAAATTGCCCCGGTCGGTTCAATTTTAAAGCCATCTCGCACCGCTCAATGCCGGCCTTAATATGGTCCCTCCACTAAGATCGCCCCATTTTCCTCTGGCGAGAAATCTACGGGCCACTCGGTTTGATAATTATATTTGGCATCGGTCAGGTCGATGTCGCTCAGGTTAGCTTCGCTCAACTTGGCCCCACTTAAATCGGCCTGGCTTAAGTTGGCCCCGGCCAGATTGGCCCGATGAAGATCGGCCCAACTAAGATTGGCCCCATACAGTTCGACCTGGGGCAACGTGGCCTGGCCCAAATCAGCCCCACTCAGGTTGGCCCGGCCCAGGATCGCCCAGCTCAAATCGGCTTGCTGAAGGTTGGCCCCAATCAAGTTGGCCCCACTCAGGTTGGCCTGGCTCAGATTGGCCTGGCTCAGGTTGGCTCCATTCAGGTGAGCCTCTGTCAGATCGGCCCCAACCAGATTGGCTTCGGCCAGGCTCGTTTCGACCAACGTGGCATTGCTCAAATCGG
>CAZWZZ010000654.1:0-4211 GCA_964638395.1 uncultured Caldilineaceae bacterium | reverse complement strand
GCCTGCGCCCTGGGGCTGGCCCGCGAAGGGTGTGAGGTGGTGGTGTGCAGCCGCGATCAGGCCCGGATCGACGCGGCGGCTGAGGCCATTCGCCAGGAAACCGGGGCTAAAGTTCACAGCCTCGCCGCCGATGTCAGCAGCGAGGCCAACATCCAAACGTTGGTCGCAGAAAGCGTGGCCCGGCTGGGGGGCCTGGAGATTGTGGTCCATAACGCCGGGGGGCCGCCGGCCGGCCAATTCGCAGATATCAACGTCGAAGCCTGGTACCGCTCCTTCGATTTGAACTTGATGAGCTTCGTCTGGCTGGCCCACGCCGTCGTGCCGGAATTGCGGAAAGCGGGCTATGGTCGCATCCTGGCCATCACCTCCTCCTCGATCAAACAGCCCATCCCCAACCTGGTGCTGTCGAACGCCATGCGAACCGGCGTCCTGGGACTGGCCAAGACGCTGTCGAAGGAGTTGGCCCCGGATAACATTCTGGTCAATGTGGTCGCGCCGGGCCGCGTGGCCACGGAGCGGGTGGAGGAGCTGAACCGGGCCAACGCCGAGCGCACCGGCCAACCCCTCGAAGCCATCCGCCAGGCCGCCACCGCCTCCATTCCGCTGGGGCGGATGGGCCGGCCCGAAGAGCTGGCCAACCTGGTCGTCTTTCTGGCCTCCGAAGCGGCCAGCTACATCACCGGGACGACCATTCAGGTGGATGGCGGGCGGATTGATGCCTTGCAGTGAGCGTGACTTCAACTGAACGCCGAATTTCGATGGGGAGCATTTCCCCCCCCTTCCTTAGTTATGCTATAATCATTAAAAATGACCGCCCCAAACAAACACACCGTGAGGTGCCTATGTCCGACTTGCCCCCCGTCAATGATGTTGATCTCACCAACAGCGATATTGGTCGCTTAGAAAATAGCGACCAACTGGCCCATTTCTTTGCCCGCCTCGGCTATGATGTCGATGGCCGGACCAACATCCCCGATTACGCCCTCCTGGGCCTCGATAGCCAGGAGATGCGCCACCAGATTTACAAAGCCGAGCTACTGGGGGCCGACCCGGTCGAGGGCGACATTATCATCTACCTGTTCGAGGTGCGCTCGGTGACGGCCAAATTGCGGAACGGTATCGCCCGCCGCTTCCGGGAACGGCTCGAAAATGCGATATTGGTCTTGACCACCGACTATGAGGAGCTGGAGTTTGTGCTGCTGGAGCGGCTGGTGACCAAAAGCCGGGGACGCGGCGTCCCGCTGCGCTCGACCATCCGCCCCATCCCCCTGACGGTCGACCGCCGCCGGCCCGACCCCGTGGCCCGGCGCGTCCTCAAACGCTTCACCTTCACCGAGACGGACGCCGCCTACCAGTGGGAGAAGCTCCGCTCCGCCTACACCCTGGCCGAATGGAGCGAGGTCTACTTCAACAACCGCGCCCTCTTCTCCGACTACTACCTCAAAACCCGGCTGACCGACCCCCAATTGACCCCGGCCTGGAACGAGGACGTCCGACCCATCGGCCGGGCGCTGTTCCAACGGCTGGCCACCGCCCGCCGGGATTACACCCGCCAGCCCGCAGCGGTCATCCGGGCCGGGCTGTACGAACCCCTCTTCGAGCAGCTCGGCTTCACGTTTACCGCCCACACCCCCACCGATTCTGCCGCCGACGCTGCCGATTATTTGCTGTATGGCCCCCCCGACCCCCCAAAGGGGGGAGCAAAAATTTCCCCCGACCCCCCAAAGGGGGGAGCAAAAATTTCCCCCGCCGAGGGATCAGGGGGGCCGCTTCCCCCCACTGGGGGGCAAGGGGGGCAACCCCAGGCCGCCGTGCTGACCTACGTCTGGAACCGAAACCTGGATGCCGAGGATGAAAGCCGCGAGCCGGATGAGGCGGACGGCGGCACGCCCTTCGAGATTCCGGGGGCGCTGGTGGTCAGCCTGTTGGAGGCCCAGGTCGCGCCGTGGGTCATCGTCACCAACGGCAAGCTGTGGCGGCTCTACTCGGCCACGACCAGCAACAAGGCCACCAACTATTACGAGGTCGATCTGGAAGAGGCCCTCAACGCCACCGACCAACTGACCGCCCTCAAATATTGGTGGCTGCTGTTCCGGGCCGAGGCTTTCACCGGCTTTCTGGATGAGCTGCTCCGTCTCTCGGCCGATTACGCCAAAGCCCTGGGCGACCGCCTCAAGGAGCGGGTCTTTGTCGATATTTTCCCCCAATTTGCCCAGGGCTTCATCGCCGATTTGCGGGCGCAGGGCCAGACCGACTTCGACGAGGCCGCCCTGACCGAGATTTTTAGCGGCACGCTGACTTTTCTCTACCGGCTAATGTTCATCCTCTACGCCGAAAGTCTGGAGCTATTGCCCATCAACGAAGTGCGCGGCTATCGGGCGTTGAGCCTCTACCGCCTCAAAAATGAAATCGCCGAGACCGGCGGAACCGTGCAGGATGAAGCCCCGGCCCGCCTCGCGGCCCACTACGCCGCCACCGGCAGCGACCTGTATGACCGGTTGACGGAACTTTTCAAGGCCATCGACCAGGGCGCGGATCAGCTCAACCTGCCCACCTACAACGGCGGCCTGTTCAGCCCCGACACCGCCGAGGGCCGCTTTTTAGCCCGGACGGCCATCCCCGACCGCTTTCTGGCCCTGGGGCTGGATCGGCTGGCCCGTGATGTGGACAGCCGCAGCCAGGCCCTCGTCTTCATCGACTTCAAATCGTTGGGGGTGCGGCAACTGGGCAGCATCTACGAAGGGCTGCTGGAGTTCAAGCTGCGCCTGGCCGCCGAGCCGCTGGCCGTCACCAAAAAGAAAGGGCGGGAAATCTACCAACCGGCCAAAAAAGTCAAAAAGCCGCTGGCCCTTATCGCCAAGGGCGCGGCCTATCTCGAAAATGACAAACAGGAGCGCAAAGCCACCGGCAGCTACTACACCCCCGATTACATCGTCAAATATATCGTCCGCCACACCGTCGGCCCCGTCCTCGACCGCAAATTCGAGGCCCTGGAACCCCGCCTGCGGGAGGCCCAAAAAGGGTATCGGGACTCGCTCAAGCTGGCTCTGGCCCGGCAGGCAGAGAGCGGTCGCCCGGAAAACCTGACCAAATATTGGAACAGCGAGGCCATGCGCCATCTGGTTGATGACTGCCTCAACGTGCGGGTGTTGGACCCGGCCATGGGCAGCGGCCACTTTCTGGTGGAGGTGGTCGATTACGTCAGCAACCGCCTGCTGGATTTTTTGAACGGCTGGAGCGACAACCCGGTCTGGGCCTTTTTGGAGCGGACCCGCGATGACATTATGGCCGATATGGAGCGGCAGCAGGTGGCCATCGACGCCGAGCGGCTGACCCGCGTGGCCCTGCTCAAGCGGGCCGTCCTCAAACGCTGCATCTACGGCGTCGATCTGAACGGCATGGCCGTCGAGCTGGCCAAAGTCTCCCTCTGGCTGGATGCCTTCACCCTGGGCGCGCCCCTCAGCTTTCTGGACCACCACCTGAAGCATGGCAACAGCCTGATTGGGGCCAGAATCCCGGAGGTGCAAGATTTTCTGGGCGGCGGCGGCGGGCCGCTGCAGCTCGATATGTTCAGCAGCAGCGAATTTGCCGGGCTGATGCTGGCCACCGATTTGATGCGCCAGATCAGCTACAAGAGCGACAACACCCCCGCCCAGGCCCAGGCCAGCGCCGCCGAATACCGGGCCGCCCGGGACCATCTGGCCCCCTTCAAGCGCATGCTGGATGTCTACACCTCCCGCTGGTTTGGCAACGCCCCCCCCAAAAAGGACAAAAGCGACCCGGTCCAACTTTTCCTGAAGCAGCCGGACGTTAAAGCCTGGCTCAAAGAGCCCACCCGTTCCCTCGATGACAGCCTCATCCCGGCCCCTAAAATCGCCGCCACCGCCCTGACCGCCGCCGCCGAGAAACGCTTCTTCCATTGGGAGCTGGAGTTCCCCGAAATCTTCTTCGCCCCCAGCGCCCCCGGCGGCCAGGATGTCCAGTTGCGCGACGATGGCGGCTTTGATGCGGTGGTGGGGAATCCGCCGTACATCAATATCAAGGATCAAGGTAAGGATGAAATTTCTTATGTCAAATCCAATATTGGTGGAATCTCTGGTCGCGCTGATATAGCGGTTAGTTTTGTGAGTCATCTCCTACCATTAATCAAACTAGATACTCCGCTTTTGCTTGACATAACGAACATTAAAAACAGCAAATATAGAGGGTCA
>CAZWZZ010000653.1:0-4212 GCA_964638395.1 uncultured Caldilineaceae bacterium | reverse complement strand
GGCCGTGCTGAATATGTTGACGGCGGTCATCTTTATGTTCTTCATCAGTTGGCCGTTGGCCATTGTGGTCATGCTGATATTGCCGCTGCTGGTCATTGTCGCTGCCGAGTTCAAGAAGCGCATCCTGACCCAATACCGCCGGGTGCGGAAGCTCAACTCCAAGCTGACCGGCGTCTACAACGAGAATATCAGCGGCGTGCGGGTGGTCAAGGCCCTGACCCGTGAGGAGAAAAATCTGGAGGAGTTCGACGAGATGGCCACCGGGCTGTATCATTCAGCCTACCGGGCGGCGGTTCTGTCGGCCCTGTTCCTGCCGCTGGTGCAGATCATCGGGGCCGTGGCCCTGGGCGTCATCATCTGGTACGGTGGCTGGCAGATTCAACTGGGGGTGATGACGATTGGCGGGCTGCAAGCCTTCATCTCCTACCTGACCTTCATGCTCTTTCCCATTCAGGAGTTGGCCCGCGTCTACGCCCAGATGCAAAGCTCCGTGGCCTCCGCCGAGCGCATCTTCTCGCTGATCGACGCCGAGCCGGAGGTGACCGACCGGCCCAACGCCGTCGATCCCGGCAGCCTGCGCCACGACCTCCAGTTCGACCACGTCGATTTCTACTACGAGGCGGATAAGCCGGTTTTGACCGACTTCGACCTGACCGTAAAACAGGGCGAGACCATCGCTCTGGTCGGGCCGACGGGCGGCGGCAAATCGACTATCGTCAACCTGCTCTGTCGCTTCTACGAACCGAAGGCGGGGGCCGTCCGCATCGGCGGCCAGGATTACACCGGCTTCACTCTGCACGGCATCCAATCCCGCATCGGGATGGTTTTGCAGACGCCCCACCTCTTCTCCGGCACGATCCGGGACAACATCCGCTACGGGCGGCTGGAAGCCACGGACGAGGAGGTCGAGACCGCGGCCCGGCTGGCCCATGCCCACGACTTTATCACCGACTTGGAGCAGGGGTATGAGCAGGAGGTCGGCGAGGGGGGCAACCTGCTCTCGACCGGCCAGAAGCAGTTGATTAGCCTGGCCCGGGCCGTTCTGGCCGAGCCGGACATCTTCATTATGGATGAGGCCACCAGTTCGGTCGATACGCTGACCGAAGCCCTGATTCAGCAGGGGATGGAAACGCTGATGGAGGGCCGGACCAGCTTCGTCATCGCTCACCGTCTGTCCACCATCAAGAAGGCCGACCGCATCCTGGTCATTGAAGAGGGACGCATCGCCGAGATGGGCAGCCACGCCGAGCTGATTCGGGCTGGCGGGCATTACTACTCTCTTTACACCAAACAGTTTCGGCAGGAAGCCGAGCCGCGCCTGGATGAGATGCTCAACCGGGCCGCCGGGACGGTGGCGGCGTAGTAAATTACAAAGGGCATAAAAACGATGTCGTTTTTATGCCCTTCGTGGCAGTTCCAAGCTAAAAATCTATCAATTTGAAGCCACCTAAAACGTAAAACGTGAAACTTCTAATGTCGATCATCTTGGCGTTAAATTTTCTACAACAACGCGCACAGCCTGGTAGCAATAGTCAGGGCGGCTCCCGGATTGGCCAATTGGGCAGCGTTATGGCCCATCTGCCGGTAGGTATCGTTGGCCGGATCGAGCCAGCAACGCACCACATCACCCACTCCGGCCGGGGTAGCGGCATAGGCCCCGGCCTGATACGCCTGCACATACTCGATATTGCCCCGCTCCTGGCCCGGAATGTAGCTAAAGATCAACGGCGGCAAGCCGGCGGCAAACGCCTCGCTGAGCGTACCCGGCCCGGCCTTGGTGACCAAAACATCGGCTGCGCCCATCAAATCCGGTATGTTATCGACAAAGCCGTAGATCCGGGTGGGGATTTCCCAATGCACCCGTTCCAGCCGTTCTTTGAGCGTCCGGTTCCGCCCGGCCACAATCAACAGTTGGGCGTGGGGCACTTGGGCCAGGGTACGGGCTACCTCATAGACCTGTCCCACCCCGTCTCCCCCGCCCATGAGCAGAATCGTCCGTCGTCCATCAGCCAGCCCCAACCGCCGCCGCTCGAAAAGATGGTGGGCCGGCTGGGTGGCAAATTGCAGGCCAATCGGCTGGCCGCAGACCTCGACTTTGTGGGGCGGCATCCCCAGCTCGATGACCCGCTCTCTGGCAATGCCGGTCGAGACCAGACAGCGGGTCACGGTTGGGCACACCCACACCGGATGAACCGTCACCATATCGGTCACCACGGTGACGAAAGGAACCGTTAAACCGGCTCGGCGCAGCCAGGCCAGGCCGAGATGGTTCAACAGCGGATGAACTGATACGACCAGGTCGGGCCGGTTTATCTCCAGATAGCCGACCATCCGCCGGCCCAAAAGCGGTGAAATCTCGGCCAGCAGCGGATGATAAGCCCGAAAACGGCTCGACCCGGCCCAGATCAAACGCCAGAAGGGCAAGCCGGGGCCGGTCAGCCAGCGATACGCTTCCGGCATGCGGTTGGCCGGCCAGGGAGCGTAATTTTTCCAAATGTCTTCGATGCGGGTGTCGTAGGTCTCGGGGTAGAGGTAGTGAATGGCCTCAGTGATGGCCTGCGCCGCCGCACGGTGTCCGCCCCCGGTGTCGGACATCAAAAAGAGAATCCGTTTTTTCATGGATACGTATCTTCTCAAAAAATAGGGAAGTTTATCATATAATACCCCAGTTTATTGAGAACCTACCCGGATAGCACCAAACTCCGGTAGATGAGATCGACCAAAGTTCAGACAGCAGACAATAGATTGTTTGCTTAAAGCCTGAGTTAACTTCATTTTAAGGGATATTTAAAGAAAGTTTAAATTTGCTTAATGATACAGCGTAAACAAAGTCTTATTAGGTTCGTCGTAACGGCTTCCGCCCTCTTTAGACCGCTAAAGCAGTTAGATTGGCGTTCAAATTCATCAAAAAAATGCTTGACAATTCAGAACAACCGTGCTAAAATCCTCCTTATTCAGAACAAATATTCTTAACTCTCTTTATTAATGGAGGTATTAGGTAGTGGCCAAGGGTAAAAAGAACGACGGTAAAGAAAAAGCATTAGAGATTGCCTTGGGGGACCTGAAAAAGCGGTTCGGGGATGGGGCGATTATGCGCCTCGGTGACCGGAACGAGTTGAATATAGATACAATTCCCACAGGCTGTCTGTCGTTGGATATTGCGTTGGGCGTGGGAGGGCTGCCCAAGGGTCGGGTCGTCGAGGTTTACGGCCCGGAAAGCTCCGGGAAAACGACGCTCTGCCAGCATGTCATCGCTGAGGCCCAGAAGCAGGATGGTGTGGCGGCTTTCGTCGATGTCGAGCATGCGCTCGATCCGACTTATGCGGCCAAATGTGGGGTCAACATCGACGACCTGTACGTTTCCCAACCGGATACGGGGGAGCAGGCGTTGGAGATTACCGAAGCCCTGGTTCGCTCCGGGGCGGTGGATATTATCGTGGTGGATAGCGTGGCCGCGCTGGTGCCCCGGGCCGAAATCGAGGGGGAGATGGGGGACTCTCACGTGGGCTTGCAGGCCCGGTTGATGAGCCAGGCCCTCCGTAAATTGGCGGCCACGGTCAAGCAGAGCAACTGTCTGTTGATCTTCACCAACCAGTTACGCCAGAAAATCGGGGTGATGTTCGGCTCGCCGGAAACGACGTCCGGGGGTATGGCCCTGCGCTTTTACGCTTCCGTTCGCCTCGACATTCGCCGTATTCAGGCCATCAAAGATAGTGGCGACATCATCGGCAACCGGACCAAAGTGACGGTCAAGAAGAACAAGGTGGCTCCCCCCTTCCGCATCTCCGAGTTCGATATTATGTACAACCAGGGCATCTCCAAATCGGGCGATATTCTGGACATCGGCGTGGATGAGGGCATCATTGATAAGCGGGGCGCGTTCTACTCCTACGGCGACCAACGACTGGCTCAAGGTCGGGAAAATGCTAAAACCTTCCTGGAAGCCAACCCGGAGTTGATGTTCACCATCGAGAACAAAGTGCGAGAGGCCAAGGGCTTGCCCATCCTCGATGCGCCCGCCTTCGTCGAAGCGATGGAGGATATCGACGTGCAACTGCCGGGCCTGGATGAGGAGGATGATAAGGGTAATAAGAAAGAGCAAGAAAAAGAGAAAGAGGGCAAAAAGTAACCTTGTCGATGGAAGATGGAAGGTTGGACGGTGACCTGATAATCAGCCTCAGTGCATCTAATCGGCCCACGGACGTCTAACGG
>CAZWZZ010000652.1:0-4230 GCA_964638395.1 uncultured Caldilineaceae bacterium | reverse complement strand
GAGATCGACTTTGCCGTGGATGGCTTCCACAACGTCCTCCACGATGTTGCTTACCATCTGTTCGAGTTGAGCCGACAATATTCCCATGATCCGGCTTTGGTCAGGAATAATTTTGATTTTTCAACGGTTTACCAAGCCTGGTTGGATGCTTCGAGCCGGTTGTTAACGACGGCGTATTCCTATACCCATAACGATAACCATTTTGATCTGAGAGTGGTCTGTAGTGCCTATGGTCGGGTGGGGCTACAGATCGAGGTGACTGGCGAAGTTTACTACGTTCACGATAGCAGCCTGGCTTGCCCGGCAACCAATTATATGGGGAATTTAACGAAGGCGGTTAGTCACTCTTTGCTTCATTCGTTTCTTCAAGGCTTAGAGGAACGGTGATATTTAGAGTATTTTCCATTGGGCCGAAGTTCGTGTTACGAACCCACTGTGGACACCAGCAGGCGGATTTCTCGCTTTCTCTATCCGTTTCTTTCCTAATCCGATGTAGTCTTATTTTTATCTCTACCCCAATTTCCGCAACCGCAGATAGGTCAACAACATATACCAACTCATCAACGTGCAGACCTGCAACCCCACCCAGCCATCCTTGTATCCCTGCAACGAAACATACCGGCGGCGAAACTCACGTAGCGGCATAGTGATGTAGGTCCACGGCTTGGCCCGGATGCCCTTTTCTTTCAGAATCTTGGCCTCAAAATTGATATACCGATCCTGCTTGAACCTGAATTGGGCCAGCGAGTCATAATTATAATGGATCAGATGCTCGGTTAGATACCCCTCTGGCCCGTCCAGAATGGCCAATTCGTGAACCTGCCGCTCCGGGTCGTAATGCGCGGCCTCGGCCCGCAGCAGCCGCAGTTGGTGATCGGGATACCAGCCCCCGCCCCGCATCGTGTGACCCCACATCAGGTTATACCGGGGCAGCCACCAGCCCACGATCTCCTCCCGCTGAACAGCCGCCCGGATTTGCGCGGCCAACTCCGGCGTCACCCGCTCATCGGCGTCGATGAACAACACCCAGGTCGCGCCCAACTGCCGGACATTCTCCAACGCCCGGTTGCGGGCCGCCGAAAAGTTGATGAAATCGTGTTGGTAGACCCGCGCCCCCAACGATTGGGCAATCTCCACGGTGCCATCATCGCTGTACGTATCCTCCAAAATAATCTCGTCGGCCCACTGCACGCTGTCGATGCAGGCCCCGATATGGCGGGCCTGATTTTTGGTCAAAATGGCGGCCACAATGTTTGTCATACGATATTCTGCGTTTCTCCTTGCCAAATTTTAATGACGGTTTCGTAACCGGCTAACCGCTCGGCTACCTCAGCCTGACCCAAGCGGTCCGCTTGCGTCGCCTCAGTCTCTTGCTTCATCCGTCGCCGCATTCCGACCCGCACAATCTGTCGGGCCAGCCACAGCTTCAGCGGCCCATAGTGACGCCGGTAAAATTGGTAGCGACTGCACCACAGGTTGAGAAAACTACCCATTTTGACCTGCTCCGAACTTTGCCCGCCGTAATGGGTGATGACCGCCTGCGGCACACAGTAGGCCGCCCAACCCGCCGCCACAATCCGTTTGCCCCAATCCACCTCCTCGACGTACATCCGGTACCGCTCATCCAACAGGCCGACCTGCTGAATAGCCTCCCGCCTGACGGCCATCGCCGCGCCGAGGGGGTGGCCGATGGGGAACGGCTCGCCTCGCTCGTACAACTCACGGGGGTAGCGCCCATTCAGCCGCGACTCGACCAGGCGACCGGGCAGGGGCAGCAGCTCGATGGCCAACTGCCACAGCCCCGGAAAGGCAAAGGCGCTGTGTTGAAAGGTGCCGTCGCCGTAAATAAGGCTGGTTCCGACCACGCCGGCCTGGGGATTGCTTTGTAAAAAATTGACAATCTTTTGTAACGCTCCGGCGTGAACCACGGTGTCGGGGTTGAGCAACAAAACGGCATCGGGCAGAGGCGAGTCACTGTGCGGATTATCGAAACCGATGGCTCGTAAGGCAGTATTATTCCCCCCGGCGAAGCCCAGATTGTCGTCGCTGGCAATCAGCTTGACCTCCGGGAACTCTTGGCGCACCATCGCTGCCGAGCCGTCGCTCGAAGCATTGTCCACAACCCACATCTCGCCGGCGAGATCGTTTTGGGTCAGGTCAGCCCGGATGCTGCGTAAACAATCTGCCAGCAAATCTTTGACGTTCCAACTGACGATGATGATTGCTAAGCGGCTCAAAACCCAATCACAATCGGCTGGGGATCGACCCGGTCATTGAAAATGTCGATCCGCACATCCTCGTGGATGAGACCGGCCCAGAAGGTGACCCGGTCGTTGTTATCAACCGGCACATCGACGATTCGGATCGAGCCGGTGACGATGGCCCGCTGGCCCGGCATCAGAAAATATTCGGTGTTGTTGTTGATAACCCGCTTTTCCAAATCGGCGTAATTACCGACAGCCCAGCGATAGGGGTAAGCGTAGCTCGGATTGCCTTCGTAATCAATGCCGATTCGCCACGCCCCGGAGGACTCGGTCACGCCTTTGGTATTGAAATTTTCATCGCTGTTGTAAGCAGTGCCGGAATTGGGGCCGGTGGTGCGGATGGGCACGCTGCCGAAATTCTCCACGGTCAGGGTGAAGGCCAGCGTCCCGCCCAGCGGAATGACCTGGTCCTCAGTTTCGGGGTTGTAAAAATCGACGTTGGCCGAGACGATGTCGGCCCGGGGCACCCCACCATCGACAATCGTCAGCGTATCGGTCACAATGGTCCGGTTGCCGACCCGGTCTACCGCCTCGGCATAAACGGTGTAGGTCCCATCCGGCGGCGGATCGGCCCCCAGATCGACGCCCCCCTCGTAATCATACATATGAAAGCCGGGCTGGCCCGGTTCGATGTCCCGCTCCACCTCGGCGATGGGGTAGCGGGTCTCGCCGTCCGGGGCGATCAGATAAACCAACACCTCGGCCTCTTTGGTCAGGTAGTAGTTGATGTCCACCCGGTCGTCGATGCCGTCCTGATTGGGGGTAAAATTTTTGGGGTAGACGCTGAAATTTTCCAGCTCCGGCTTTTCGGTATCGGCCTCTTCGACAATCAGGCGACCCTGTTCGGCCATTGTCTCCCCATCATCGGCCACGGCCTCGACCACCCAGGTATAGTCGCCATCCGGCAACATCGACCCCTCGATCACGCCCCCAAAATCGACGCCGTAATCCCCCTCGGAGCGGCGGCGGCTGTCCCGGAAGTAATGCCGTTCCCCCTCGTCATCAACCAGATAGATCGACAGATCCGCCGAGCGGCCCAGGTGGTAGCTGATGCGGGTCACATCCTCGATGCCGTCGGCATTGGGGCTGATACTGGTCGGGTTGACCTGGACATCGGAGAGCAGCGAACCGGAGGCGCAGGCAGTGAGAAGTATTACGGATAAAAAAAGAATGGATAGGATCAAAGGTAACAACAATCTATGTAAATATCTCGGCATAAACCTTTCTCTTGAAAATTTTCTACTATTCAAAAATTTCAGTCAATGGAATTTCAATGGACAATTGCTCGTCTAAAACCGTCTCACCGGCAAAGGTTTGATATTTGGTCGGGGCAGAATAGACCGCCACAATATTTAGAGCCGGATCAACCAACCAGCACGAGGTGACACCCAAGGCAAAATATGCTCGAAATTTTTCAATCAATCCTAACGTGCCCTGGCGGGGCGAAATGACTTCGATAGCCAACAATGGCATTTCTGTGACCCGTAAAATATCACGAGGAATAGTCCCCCGCTTGGGGTAGAGGCATATATCTGGGATCAATTCATTCGTTATGTTCGGAAATTCTTGCTTATCCAACGCGCTGGCATCTAAACTTAGCTCAATAAATGCCGAATAATTACCAGTCTGCCGTAGTAGATAAGCTAGATTACCCTGAACCAGCGAGTGATTGTACGATCCCATATCATCAAATTCCTCATCTTCGGTGATGGTTATAACATCGGTTTGATTCATCATTACCTCAAGATTTTAATCGATATGATTCGTGAAACGTGACTGGTGATGCAATCGAGGCCTGAATAGCCACTTTGAAACTGCCTAAACACAGGATTGCATAAGTGTGTTCAGTCCATTATAGCATTTATTGGTCATTGAATCTAAAAATGCCAAAGAAACGGGAGCATTTCAGGGAGGCCACCAGCAAAGGTATCTACATTATGAATAAAGCTACCTAAACCGGTCTCAG
>CAZWZZ010000651.1:0-4236 GCA_964638395.1 uncultured Caldilineaceae bacterium | reverse complement strand
GCCCGCACGCCCCGCTGTACTTCGTCGGCCACAATCAGCCACCGGCCAGGGTCCTGGCCGATCTGCTGCCGTTTGAACCGCTCCATCAGCACATAGCTCAACTGTTTGAGCCGCCGCTCCCATTGGTTCACATCCCACGGCCCCAAGTAGGTCACGCCGGGCAGGTCGGCATAGCCGCTCAAGCTGCTTTGCTTGCCATCCAAAATCAAAACTTCGCTCCAGCGGTTCTCCCGGTCGCGTAAGGCGTGGCTCAAGATGTTGTGCAGCAGCGTCGTTTTGCCGCTGCCGCTATAACCGGTCACGGTCAGCCGGATAGCGTTTTCGCGGGCGGTGTCCTCGTCCAGAAAACCGATGTAATCATGCTTGAGTTCGTCGGTCAAGGGTGGCAAGCCTGGCTTGTTGGTTGTGGTTCTATTGCCGTTATTGCGGGCGTCGAAGAGACTAAGCTGCATCGTTGCCCTCGTTTCGAGATTGCCACACAAACTGAAGCTGCTCCCGTTTCCCCAGGATTGTTCGTAACCGTCTGGCCTGGGCCGCGACTTTATCGGCAAATTCCAAAAAGAGCCGCTCTTTTTGCAGCCGTTCGGCCAACTCCGCCGCCGAGCGAGGGGTCAACGACGTACTCTGCTCCGCGCCGATAACGGCGATTTTTAACTCCTCAAAATCAGGCTCTTGCTCTTGCTCCTCGGCTTCTTTGGCCACCTCAGCGGCAAACTCGGCAAAGAGCCGGTCACAACCCGTCCGCCGAGACAACGCAGCGGCAGCTTTGGGCGAGAGATATTCCTCCACCACATCCGTTTGACCAATGATGGCCACAGATAATTTTTTGACACCGGGCATAGTGTCCCCCTTATGTTTTGTGAATTTTTTCACAACACAAAGCTAACACCGCCCAACCGGAATAACCGGCTAAGGGCGACAAGGTATGAACTTAGGTCACATCAAGGAAACGTGAGACGTACCGGGAAGGCTCAACCGTTGAGCTTAAGAAGTGTGGCAAAAAGAGGCGAGGCCGCTCAAATGTGGTAAGAAGCTAGGGGCCGAGGTGGTTCCTCAATTCGGTTGGTCGGCTAAAAAACAAAAAGCGCCAAAAGCCACCCAAAACAGGGTAGCGTTTTGACGCCAGGTGTCAATAGCGGACGGGAAGGTAACGGCTAAACATCATTGGTTCTCCTCCAAGAAAAGCAATGTTGATTTGACGCCATTTGTCCCTCCCCCGAACAAAGGCTTTTTTTCATCCGGCTACGTTAGGCTGCTTACCTTTTTCGGAAGCCGTAGCCGATTAGTGAAAATATTAACATCTTTAAGAAATTTTGTCAAGGGGTTGGAGTCAAAAAGGGTGAGTCCCAGAATTTAGGCGAGATTTCAAGTCCAGCATCCTGAGTAGGTTGGAGCGTAGCGGAAACCGTATCGAAGGGTGCGGGTAGCCCAAGCCTCCTCCCGTTCACCGCACCCTTCGATACGCCCTGGAAAAGACTCAGGGCTACTCAGGATGCTATCTCCTAAAATTTAGGACACACCCAGTCAAAAGGCAAACTGCGGAGTTTACATAAAAAGGTGCTTCTTGTGCATCCTGCCCAAGTAGGGTAAAATTTGGTAAAGGCCAGTTTGTCACAATTTCTGCCCCTTGTTATTTATGGTATACTGGTCGGCACTCTTTGCCACGCTCGGCCACTCAAGGCCCTTGCAGAAACATCCTGAATCTGGAGGCACTGTCATGGCGCTCGCCACCGTCGCAGCAAACAAAACGCATCTGCTTCATCCCAACGGCTCCCCGTTTTTCATTCTGGGCGTTAACTACGTGGGGTACTTTGATCGAAGCTGGAAGATGTGGGAAACCGATTGGTTCGATCTGGAGCTGATACGTCGTGATTTTGACAAAATCCGGAGCAGCGGGTTCAACACCGTCCGCCTTTTCATACAGAGCGGCCTGATCCGGGACATTCGGCGGGATGATTTCGCCAAGTTGGATGATACGTTGACGGTCGCCCACGATTACGGATTATCCCTGCTGCTCACGTTGAATGATGCCCACTCTTTGAATTTGGCCGGAACCGGCGACATCGACGCCAAAATTGTCGAGCGTTACAAGGATGTGCCCTTCATTGTGGGGTATGATCTGGAGAATGAGCCGGTTTTTTACAATGTAGCGGCCGGCATTTACCCGGACGCATACAGCCCGCCGATTCAAACCAGCCAACTGATCGACCATTATGGGATTCGGGTGCCCCGGGCAGAGGTCCCGACCCTGCAACAGAACCGGCGTATTCCGGGGCATCTCGATGAAGAAATCGCCTTTTATTACATCAATGGGCTGGAACTGTTCTTAGAATATGACCAGGCCATCCGGGCCTTTACCAAACAGGGGCGGGGAACCCTCATCGACTTTATGCTCTCTGCCGAGGCCGAACCGTGGTATCCGCTCATCGGTGTCCTGGACGGGACGGTTGAGGCCTGGCTCAAGGCCCGGATGGAGCCGATCCGGGCGGCGGGCTGTCAACATCTGCTGACCGTGGGCTGGAGTTGGCTCCATTTTGCCGGGCTACCGGCCAACCGTCTGCTTGATTTCCAGGAATATCACAATTATGTTGATCTGACCCTGACCGGCTTTAACGAAACCACGGCCCATCTACAGAGTTTGCGCCAGGCTTTCCCCGAGCAGCCGCTGCTGTTGGGAGAATTTGGCTGGAGCAACCAATCGGGCCAGGTCGTGGGCAGCAGCCAGCCGGTCTCCCCCCAACAGACGGCCCTGTATGAAGCCGCCACCCTGACCTACCTGCGGGCCAACGCCTTCGCCGGGGGTATGAAATGGATGCTCAACGACGTCACCGGCGTCACCAATCCTTACGAAGCCAGCTTTGGCGTTTTCCGCGAGGGTGAACTGGCCAAACCGATTCGGGCTCTGACCGAGCGTTTTAGCCACATCTGGCCGGCGCTCGACCAACAGACCAACCTGGTGGTGTTACGGAATGTAGCCGGGGGCCTATGTTACCGCTTCGATTTTCCATTCCACATCACCATTGGCGGGGCCTCCTATCAAGATTCCTTCCTGAGTTGGCAAAGTGACAGTTTCGGCCACTGTTTTATTACCCTGAAAGCAACAGAAATCGAGGTGGAGGCAGTCGGGCGGGGCCGGCTGGCTATCGACCCCTGGGATCTCCTCCCGGCCTGGGATCGTTCTCACGAAACAGACCTGTATCGCCTCTACAGCGACGACCAACGCACCCGCCAGCGTATCGTTGAACCGGGCCGCACCATTATTTTTGATGTTGACAGCGGCAGCCGGTACGCCATTGCCCTCGGCGCGCCGACGCCGGTCGCTCCCCCGCCCGAGGGTGCGCCCCAGGTGGATCCCAAGCCGGGGGAACATGTCCTGCTGCTGGCCGATTTTGAAACTTATATGCAAAGTTCGCTCCAATATATCCGCCGCTTCGCCCCCGATTTTAGCTTTGCCGTGGATGAGGTTTTCGGACGGTGGGCCTACGTCAGCGTCGTGGCCACGCCGGAGGAACTCCCGGATACGCGCTTGGATGACATTCGCAGCGCCGGGGCATATCTGGTGGAGCGGGTCATCGGTGACACAGCCGAAGCTACCCAGTCGATTCTCGATGAGATGGCCGACCGGGGGCAACGCTTCCTGACGGCGATGACCCCGATCCCGCCTCAGGAGGAGCCACCCACCGAGGGGGGAGATGATGACACCGGCGCCGGCGAGACTCCACCGGGCGACATAACCGAAACGTATATCGTTCAGCCGGGCGACACCTTGAGCAAAATTGCCCGGGCCGTGTATGGCGACGCCCGGCTGTGGCCCACCATTTTCGAGGCCAATCGGGATAAGCTGGCCGATCCCAGCCTGATCCGGGTCGGGATGGAGCTGCACATTCCCGACCGGGAGTCGTAATTTCCCGAAAAAAAGGTGGTTCTTCTGAAACTCAGGAGAATGACAACTTCGTAAAACGTAAAACGTAAAACGTAAGTAACTATTCAGCAGCCTCCCCAAACGATCATTTTTCGCGGGGATTTGGGGATTAGGGGATAAATTTTTAGATAAAATCTCCTAATCTCCTAATCCCCGCTATGAAATCGCTGTTTTTAAGGCAACGGCTGAATAGATACAAACGTAAAACGTATGGCGTAAAAGGGATGGTTTATATCCCCAAGAAATTTAGTTGACAACGTCGTAAAACGTAAAGCGCAAAACGTAATGATTTTGTCAAAACAACGTCTACGTTT
>CAZWZZ010000650.1:0-4259 GCA_964638395.1 uncultured Caldilineaceae bacterium | reverse complement strand
TTATGCAGACTTTTTCAAGAGTTCAATCAGGACGCGCCCATATTTTTCCCGCTGCCACTCCCCCAGACTCTTCAACTTTTTCAAGGCTTGCAGCGATTTGGGATTGCGGCGGGCGATGTGCATCAGGGTGCCGTTGCTGATAATGATATCCGGTTCGACCCCTCGTTGCGTGGCCAGATCATTCCGCCAGTGGCGCAGACGCTCGTACCGGTTGAGGGTTTCTTCGTCGGGCCGTTTGTTGTCACGACTGGGATAATCGGGCGGGGGGGCGGACTGGCCACTCTGCACCGCTTTGATAACATCTGAGGCGTTATGTCTGAAGAATTGCTTGCCCACCCCTTTAATCTGCTCGACTTGGTGCCGGTCACGAGGTTGTTGCCGGGCGATCCGCATCAGGGTGGCATCACTGACCACCTTAAAGGGGGGCCGATCTATTTTTCGGGCAATATTATCCCGCATCACATATAATTCGCGGAGGATCGCCTGCTCTTGCGGGGTTGATCTTTTCGCCCCTTTGATGCGCCAAAAATCATCAGGATCGAAAGTTTTGAGGGAGGGGGTGACTCTTGTTTGCCGCTTGAAGGCTGCTTTAGCCTCGCCCAGTCGCTTGGCCTGGTCTAGCTTTTCCAACTGGAGTTCACGCAGCGGGAGCAGATAATGGGTATCTAAGCGGGCATAGTTCAGGGCTTTTTGACTCAGCGGGCGCTGCCCCCAGTTGTACCGTTGGTACCGTTTGTCCAGCTTGACCCCGAAATATTCGGCCAGGATAGACCCCAGCCCAAACCGGGGCCAGCCTAACACTTTGGCCGCAATCATCGTATCGAAAAGATTATTGAAGGTGAAGTCATAATCCCGCTTGAGGCTCAAAATATCATACTCAGCCGCGTGAAAAACTTTTTGAATGGCCGGATCGGCAAAGAGCGGCCCCAACCCGGAAATGTCGGTGTTCAACGGGTCGATCAGATAGTCGGTCGTAGGGGTAGAAAACTGCACCAGACAAACCTTCTCGAAATAGCTATAGAGGCTGTCACTTTCCGTATCAACCGCCACAACCGCTGTCCGGGATAAATCATCGAGACACTGCTCGAATGTCGGGTCTGTATCGACCCAAACCGGTTGACCTGGTGGCAATTGGTTATCGTGGTATTTGTTCATAGTTCTCGCTTTCTGCCCTGTATGATAGCAGAAATTAGACCATTGCCAAGTTCAAATTCACGGTTTGCGTATCGACGCTAATCCGCCCCCGTCATTCGTTCTCTGTACAGAGCCAGCAGCCGCTCCGAGTCCACCCCCACACAGACATCGACCGCAGGCTGCTCGGTCCAACCGTTGGGGTCGCGCCACCGCTGCCGTCGGTCGAGCAAGGTTTGGCCTCGGGCCAGGCCCTCGGTCTGCACCCGCACCGGGCCGTTGTGAATGGTGAATAGCGTCGGGTCGATGAGGTAGGCGATGGCCGAGGGGTCGTGGGTGTGGCAGCCGGACAGGTTGTAGGTGTGGGTGTGGTACTGCTGATAAAAGCGGCTGATGTCATAGATAAAATCGGTCAGGCGCGTGCCCCGGAGCGAGACCAGATAGTCGGCGCTCATAATCGTCTGCATGGTCACATCCAGACCAACCATTGTTACCGGCCAGCCGGCCCCAAAGAGGAGATCGGCGGCGTGGGGGTCGTGAAAAATGTTGGCCTCGGCCGCCGGGTTGACGTTGCCGTTGACCGTCGCCGCGCCGCCCATCAGCACCACCCCGGCCACGTTCTCGGCCAGGCGCGGCTCCAGGGCCAGGGCCAGGGCAATGTTGGTCAGCGGGCCGATGGGCACGAGCGTGATCTGGCCGGGGTGGGCCATCACCATCTCCGCGATGAATTGGGCGGCGGGAGTGTCGATAGCTTCGGAAGTAGGGAGCGGCGGGTCGGTGTGGCCCAGGCCATCGCTGCCGTGGACAAAATCGGCCACGCCGTCCAGGGGGACGATCAGCGGCAACTCCGCACCGGGGGCCACCGGGATGTCGGGCCGCCCGGCCAATTCCACCAGGCGCAGGGCGTTGCGGGTGGCCAGGTCGGTGTAGACATTGCCGAAGATGGTTGTCAGACCGACCACCTCCAGCTCCGGCGATTGGAGGGCGAAGAGAATGGCCATCGCGTCATCTACGCCGGGATCAGTGTCGATAATAATTTTTTTGGGCATAGGGGCCTCGGTTGGTGATTAATAGTTGAGAGATAACGGGTCAAGCGCAGGAGCCTTGTTGGGTCAGCCACCGGGGGGCCGCAACAGACGGGGGGATTATAACATAACCCCACCGTTCGCTAAAAATGGGGGAAGGCACAGGGAGCATGTCACTGCTTTGGACGGGGATAAAAACCCTCACAATCCCGCACTCACGGCTGGGAGAGAAATTTCCAAGTCGGCACAATGATTGCCAATGACCAACCAAAAAGGCGACGTTCGCCACGTCGCCCTTTTGGTGATTGATGGAAAGTCGTTTTACGATTTATCCGCCCTCAGCAACAAATTTGCCGTGGCTCCAACGCCGAGAACGACCAGGATCAGCCCCCCCAGAAGGAGCGCCCCCAGGGATAAATTCCGGGGCAAGGCGCTGCCGGAGACCGGCAGATTGGCGGAATCATCATCGTCCGGCTCCGGTTGGACAACCACGTTTGTACCCATCGGCCCGACCAGGCTGACCGTATCGACATCGAAGTTGACCTCGGTCCCGGTGGGGAATTTTTTGACCGCCCGAATAAAAAGGGTCAGGCGGTTGCTGGCCTGGGTCTGGACGGTGCCGGTGATGACCTCATAAAAAAGTGGCTCATTGTCGGGGACTTCGCCGTGGGAGCCGAGGCGGAGCTGTTCGGTCAGGGGCATATGGACCCATTCTTCGACGTTTTCATAATTGGCTTCGCCGAAGTAATCGACGCCCCAACTCATCTCATACTCATCCTGGTTGCGGAGCGGCTCCGGGGCATCGCTCCGCATCAGGGCGTGGAGGGTCAAATCATACCGGGCGTTGGGCACGACGTTGACCGTCTGGTAAATGGCAATGGTGCGATCCAGGATATTGCCATCGACCCGGAAAATTTCCATCAACTGGGCGTGTTCCCCCTCGTGAACGGCTTCGGGCCAGGTTTCATCATACCAGCCGAAGTGGGCCTGGCCGTTGCTGTAGGCTTCCCACTCCAGCGCCGTGCCGACCATCGGGTCGGGGTCTCTGGCCTCAAAGCCCCCATTTCTGATGACATCAACCGGCTCGGTCGAGGAGTCGCCATCCTGCCCATTCTCTCCGTCTTCCCCACCATCAGCGCCCCCCCGTCCGGGAGCTACATCAAGCTGGTACGGAGGCTCCTGGGGCCGGGCTGTCTCTCCCTCTGTCTGGGGCTGAAAATCAGTTGGAAACCGAAAGCCGACATTGAGAATGGCGGCGGTCAATAAGAACAACAACAGGCTAAGCGTGACATACTTTCCAGGGTTCATGGCAATTAACTATCCTTTGTCTTCTCTCAATTCAGGACTTACGCAACAGGGTCAACCGGAATGATTTTATGATAACATAAGTAAATTTGTTTTTCAATACGCATAGTGACGCTGCGAGCATTTCAGTTTGGGGGCAGCGTTTAGACCATTTGGAAGCGTGGCAGATTTGGAAGGTTGGTTATCAGAGGTATGACCAATCTTCCAGCCTTCCAACCTTCCATCGGGACGGGTTAAATCGTTGGTGGCCACAATTCGCCCCAAAAGTGAAATACACCCAGTGACGCTGCCTCATTCAAGCCAGGCGCAGCGGATTTTTGAAATCGTAGATGCCGTTTTTGAAAGACCAGCCGTGGCCTGCCGGGCAGATCAGAATTTCGTCAGTGGGGACCGAACCGGTCAGCTTTTGGCGCGAGAAGTTTGTCTGGTGACACAGGGGACAGCGAAAAAAGTTTGTCGGCGGGGGCTGGGCCGGTTTTTGGGCCGTGGCCCGGAGAAAGATGCTGGGCGAGAGTTGAAGCCAGCGGCCGGTGGGTTGCATCACGCCGTCGAGCGCCACCAGCCACTCCGTGGGAACCATCTTCTTGAGGAGGCCAAGCCGGAAGTAGGATAAAGCGCGAATATTGGTGATCTCGAACCCGGCGGCTTTGAAATGGTCCTGCATCCAGCCGGGATGGAAGTCGAAATTGAGGTCTACAAATTCCAGCGGCGTGCGGTCGAACGGACTCCATTTTTGGCGACCAACGAGCCAGCGCAGGAGGGACTTGAGATGGCGCTTGCTGGCATACTCGATGACGG
>CAZWZZ010000649.1:0-4260 GCA_964638395.1 uncultured Caldilineaceae bacterium | reverse complement strand
ACCCTGAGCCTATCATGCTCAATTTTTATGTCATGTAAAAGTGACAGGAGATGAAGGGGGTAGTATTTAGAGGAGGTTCAACGCCCTCGCTTTGGTCACCGCCTGCAACCGGTTGGAGACGCCCAGCTTGCCGTAGATGTTGGTGGTATGCTTCTTGACCGTATTGACTGTAATGACCAACGCCTGGGCCACCTCGCGGTTGGTGGCTCCCTCGACGATGAGGCGCAGTACCTCCAGCTCCCGCTCACTCAACGGCTCGATGAGATTTTGGATTTTCGGTTTTCGGTTTTCGATTTCGGATTGTGGCGGGGGGACCACGGATGGTAAATCAAATGCACTCAACAAGCGGTTGAGGTAATCCTGGCTCACCCCGGCGGGCTTGTGGGGGAATGTGGTCAACAATTCAGCCATCGGTCGCCCCTCATCGACGAAGGTGCGGACGTAGCCACCGGCCTGACCGAGCGTTAGGGCCTGGGCGAGGGCGGCCTGCGCTTGGTCGGGGGCGTTGTCGGCTTGATGGGCCAGCGCTTTGAGGGCCAGCATCTCGACGGTGTCGCCGAGGCGACCGGTGGCTTCCGCTGCCTCAAGCAGCCGGTTGAGGCAATGAAGGGCTTGCTCCGGCTGCGCTTGGGCCAGCAGCAGCCTGACCAGCGTCAGATATTCAACCTGGCGGGGGTAAGCCGGGTCGTCATCAACCGCGAGACCGGTGTCGGCCAGCCAGACCTCAGCCGCCTCTACATCACCCTGAGCCAGTTGCAGTCTGACCCGCCAGGCTGTCAGGTGGCGGCGGGGCAAGGGGTAATCAAGATTTTGAACCAGGCTCAACGCCCGATCCAGGCTGGCCAGGGCCTCGGTCGGCTGGCCTGTCAGCCACAACAAGCGTGCCCAGGTCACGTAGCTCCACAGAGCGAAGATGTCACGGTCGGCTCGGTGGGCTACCTCAAACGACTGTTGTAAGGCTGCCTCGGCTTGAGCCAAATCATTTTGCTCATAATAAAGCTCGCCTAAAAACCCCAGGAGCCGGATCGGCAACAGCGGATTGCGATCACCGGCGACCTCATTGATGTCCTGCCAGATTTTAATAGCCTCAGGCAGCCGACCCTGGTGTTGTTTTATTTCACCGAGGCCACTCTGAATGATGAGAGGCAGTCGCGGAGCCCTGATGGCAGACCGCTCATTTTGGAGCGCCAGCAACCTCTGCTGCGCCGTGGCGATTTGACCAGCAAACAGATAACCCATCGCCTGAAAACAGCGGTCTAGCTCCCGCATAAAGTGGGTCTCATCTAGGTAGGCCAGAGCGTGTTGGGCGTTGTCGAGAATCGCCGCGCTATCCCGTTGCAAATAGGCGGCCAGTGTGCGCACGTGAAAGACCTGGCCCAATTTGGCCAGGTTCTCTTCGACCTGCCAGGTTTGCTCGGCGATTTGTAAGGGCTGTTTATAGGCTTGAAATTGCCCGTACAGGACCAAGGCCCAAGCATACCACAAGCAAAGCTGGGGTGAAGCAGACAGCACCTCCGGGGGTAACGTCTCTAACCAACGCTTGATTGCAGAATAGTGAGCCGCTTGCCACATCCACGTTGCCACCTGTTCAACCAACTGAACCGCCCGCGCCCAATCCTCGGCGGCCAGGGTGTAGGTGATGGCCTCCTCCAGCAAGTCGTTGTCTTCACACCAGGCGCTGGCCCGGCGGTACAGGGTGGCTACCTCTGGCTGGCCGATCTGCCGCAGGAGACGCTCCCGCAGAAAGTCGGCAAACAGACGGTGGTAGCGGTACCATATCCGTTGACCATCAAGAGCGACCAAAAAGAGATTGCTGACTTCAAGCTGCTCCAATATTTCCTGACCAGAAGCGTACCCTTTGGTCTCAATCTCAAATCTCCCATCTCCTGTCTCCAATAGCGCCTCACACAACGGGCCACTCAACCGGTTTAAGACCGATGTGTGCAACAAAAATGTTTGAATCGGTGCCGGCTGTTGGTGCAGTACCTCTTCGACCAAATAATCCAGCACATAGCGATGATCCCCGGCAAAAGCTTTGACAAAGGTTGAGACCTCGACGGCCTGTTTGCCTTGAATCGACAGCGCGGCCAACTGTAACCCGGCGGCCCAGCCTTCGGTTCTGGCTTCCAACGTGGCCAGGTCAGCCGTGGCCAGAGGGATTGGCTGCGTTTGGCTGAAAAAATCGGTGATTTCTTGGCGGGTAAAGCGCAAGTCGTTGGCCCGTAGTTCGGTCAATTCCCCCCGCACCCGCAGCCGGGCCAGGGGCAGCGGCGGGTCGGCCCGGCTGGTAATGATCAGATGACAGGGGGGCGGCAGGTGTTCCAGGAGAAAGGCCACCAAACTGTGTATGGACGGCTCTTGGATCAGGTGATAATCCTCAAACGCCAGCACAAACTCGTTCGGGACGGCGACCAACTCATTAACCAAGCGGATAAGTAACTCATCAAAAGCGGCGGACTCCGCCGACTGAAGATCGAGCAGGATCGTTTGACCCAGGTCAGGATAGATTGTCTGCAAGGCGGCAATGACATAGGTTAAAAAACGGAGGGGATCATTGTCAGCCTCATCGAAGCTCAACCAGGCGACCGGTCGATCCGCCTGGGCGATCCAAGCAGTCAGCAGGGTGGTTTTGCCAAAGCCGGCCGGCGCAGAAATGAGGGTCAACTTGCGGGCCAGCCCTGCGTTGAGCCGGTTGGTCAACGCCGGTCGAGCCACCAGATTACCGCGAGCGCGGGGAATATAAAGTTTGGTCGCCAATAACGAGAGGGGCTGTTCTGATGTTTCCATAGTGGCCCCAGTATACCATAAGCGCAAGGTTGGAAACAATCAGTAGACTGACTGGCAGCATAGAAGATTCGGAAGGCTGGTTATCCGGCTCGTGACCAACCTTCCAGACTTCCCATCTTCCATCTTCGCTCTAGCCAAGTCCGTGACTTGGCGATTTTGGGCCGGAAACGCCAGTCAGGGCGAAGCCTGCCTGTGGGGCGGACTGGCTTCGAGCTAGAAGACCTTTCAATATGCCCAAAACGACTCATACGGCTATAATAGCGCCTTGGGAGGGAGGGCGAATGAACACACAACCAACAGTAACCCCTGCTCAGGCGGAGGTCCTGGAGGCCCCGGCCTATCCCCGGCCCGCTTACGCCTGGTATGTGGTCGGCGTCTTGAACCTGGCCCTGGTTTCGGCCTTTGTGGATCGTCGGGTCCTCAACCTGCTGGTGGAGCCGATCCGCCAGGATTTGGGCCTCAGCGATACCCAGATGAGCCTGCTGCTCGGCCTCAGCTTTGCCCTCTTGTTCACCGTCGGGGGCATCCCTATTGGCCGGTTGGCCGATACGAAAAGCCGTCGCCTGATTTTGGCCGTCATCGTTACGTTTTGGAGCTTGATGACCGCAGCCTGTGGGCTGGCCCAAAGCTTTGGTCAACTTTTTTTAGCCCGCGTGGGCGTCGGGCTGGGGCAGGGCGGCAACCGGCCTACAGCCCTCTCTTTAATTTCCGACTACTTTCCCCGCCAACATCGGACCACGGCCATCAGCTTTTATATGATGGGCGCGTATCTGGGCACGGGCCTGTCGTTGATAATCGGGGCGGTGGTCATCGGCCTGGTTTCAACCCGAAGCGCCTATTATCTACCCCTCATTGGGGCTGTTCGGCCCTGGCAGATGGTGCTGATTGTGGTCGGGCTGCCGGGGCTGCTGCTGGCCCTGCTGATGCTGACCGTTCGGGAACCGGCCCGACGGGAGGTGGCTCGCCTGGTCACGGACGAGGGCCACACGGAGCCGACGCTCCGCCTCTCGCTAGGGCAAATTCTCAGCTACATGCGGGCGCACCGGGCCACCTTTCTGTCGGTGTATCTGGGCCGCTCCCTTTTTGTGATGGCCATCTTGGGCGTCAATGCCTGGCTACCCACCTTTTTGATCCGCACCTATGGCTGGTCGCCCCAACGGGCCGGGCTGGTGTTGGGCACAATCGTCACCATTTTTTCGACAGGCGGCACGCTCATCGGCGGCTACCTGGCCGACCGGTTGGCCCGCGTCGGGCGCGGCGATGCCAATCTACGTATTGTGACCGGCTCGGCAGTGGGCATGATGCTCAGTTGCCTCCTGTTTCCGCTGATGCCGACGGCCTTCTTAGCCATCCTCTTCACCATTCCGGCGATGTTTTTTCGCGGGCTGTCAACCGGCGTGGCTGCCGCCGCCGTCCAGGAAATCGTACCCAACCAGATGCGGGCCCAGGCCACGGCCATCTTTCTGCTCTGCA